>NZ_CP030850.1:6265000-6565000 GCF_003325355.1 Runella rosea | reverse complement strand
TAATGAAGCGATGCTCACTTTATACCTTGAACGAGTTGGCTTTACAATACAGAATAACACCATAAAAACTTACTGTCCCAACCAACTGTATCATTTGTTGTTTCCCAAGAATTATTTTCCCAATGATCAACCGATTTCTATAAATAAAGAGCAACACCCCACATGGAATTTAACACCTACTTCAAAAAAATATAAATTTGGTGGGATATTATCTGATGATGAAAAGAACCCTTTTTTCCATATTTTTACTTTGGACAACATCCCTGATGGATTGAATATTACAGAATTAAACGTCTTGGTATTAGGGGCTCATCTTAGAGAGTTAAATGAGTGTGAAGCTATTTTTTATCAACACAACACCGAAGGTAAACCTTCAAAAATCCAATCGACTGATGATGATATTGAAGTTTACTATGATAACCCAATTAAAGAAACCTATATATCATGTGCCGTTACACCTGAAAGATGGAAGTTCCAAGATTGGGGAATCTCTAATAGTAGAGAAAACTTATTCAGACTTGGAGGTGAGCCAACTTGGATACAGAATGCAGAAGTTTTAAAGTGTCCGATTTGCAATGAAAAAATGGATTTTTTAATGCAACTTGATTCTGATTTACCAACTATACAAAATGGAGAATTAATGTTTGGGAGCGGCGGAATTTGTTATGTTTTTTGGTGTAATACGTCCAAAGTAAGTGGATATACTATCCAATGCACATGAAGCTATTTACTCAAACCTGCTTATTATAAGTTGGCAACCTCTTTAACATAAAAATCAATTTACAATCTAAAGAAAGTACGAATTACAACCATATGCCAAACGCCCCGCTTTCCTCCTCGATACAAACTGTGTACGACCAACAATACGTCAATTCTGATGCGCAATGGCGTGAGATTGGCGCGCGTCAAAAAGCGGATGACATTATAAAGTTATGCCAAAAATTTAACTTTAAAAAGGTACTAGACGTCGGGGCGGGCGACGGAGCTGTATTGAAAGAACTCGACAGCCGTGGGTTTACGGAAAACCTGCACGCCGTAGAAATCTCGGGCAGCGGCATTGAAAAAATCAATGAGCGTCAGTTGAAATCGTTGCGAGAAGTAAAACTATTTGACGGTTATACGATTCCCTATGAAGATAAAGCGTTCCCGTTGGCTACCTGCTCTCACGTCGTTGAGCACGTGGAGCATCCGCGTTTGTTGCTGAGAGAGATTGCCCGCGTGTCGGAGTACCAGTTTTTTGAAGTTCCGATTGATTTCAGCCTATTCGTAGACCGCAAAATAGACCATTTTCTTTCCTACGGACACATCAATATTTACACGCCCGCACTCTTCAAATTCTTACTAAAATCAGAAGGTTTTGAGGTCATCGACGAATTATTTTTGTTCTTTAGTGACGAAGTCGTCTCTTACCTGATGAAAGACTGGAAGCAGCGGTTGGTGTATAAAACAAAGGCGTTTTTGCTCGAAAATTCCCCTTTGCGTCAGGTAAAACCCAATGCTTATGCGGTTTTATGCAAACACAAAGGCGAGGGTGTAAAGATATTTTAAAAACAAAACTTCCCGAAAGTATGAAACTTTCGGGAAGTTAGCTTCTGGCAGTAAAAGAAAGTACTTACGCTTTCTCTCCGCAGAATTCTTCAAATGCCATCACTAAATGTTCCGCAATCATTTTGGCATTGCGGCCTTCGATGTGGTGACGCTCAATAAAATGCACCAATTCATCATCCTTAAAAATAGCAATAGAAGGAGATGATGGAGGATATGGCAACAGATATTCACGCATTTTGGCAGTCGCTTCTTGGTCAACACCCGCAAAAACCGTCACCAAATTGTCGGGTTTTTGGTCGCTGAACGCCAACGCTGCTTTTACGCCTGGACGGCAAGCACCCGCTGCGCATCCGCAGACGGAGTTTACCACCACGAGCGATACTCCCTTGGCATTTGCCATGAAGTTATCTACATCGGCCGCGTCGGTGAGTTGTTGAAATCCTACGCTCGTCAGATCTTCTTTCATCGGAGCTACTAAGTGAGGAGGATACATAATTAGTTTACAGTTTTAAGTTTACAGTTTTTTAATGCTATACAGCCCTTCTCTGGGAAGGTTTTACAAAAATCCAAGTTCAAGTTTGGCTTCTTCACTCATCATATCCTGTGAGTAAGGCGGATCCCAAGTCAATTCTACGCTTACGTCATTGACGCCTTCCACTTCCCGGATTTTTTGTTCAATTTCGGCAGGTATCGTCCCCGCCGATGGACAAGACGGCGAAGTGAGCGTCATTTCAACGTAGACATTGTTTACGGGGAATATTTTCAGGTCATAAATCAGGCCCAATTCCCACACATCCACGGGGATTTCGGGGTCATAAACCGACTTTATGGCTTTGATAACTTCTTCTTTTAATTCTGATTCGGTCATTTCTGTTGGGGTTAATCGTAATGAGCGCTGGAGGCATCCAATTGCACTAACTAACTTTTTCGGTGGCGCGTTGCGCAAACTCTTTCATTCTAGCAATCATCGAAGCCAAACCACCCGCCCGCCGAGATGTAATGATGCTACTCATGCCTATTTTATCAATAAAGTACAAATCGGCATTGGCTACATCTTCGGGCTTTTCGTCCGACAATATCTTAATCAAAAGACTCACAAGGCCTTTGCTGATTTGGGCCGTCGGTTCGCTGTCGGCTTCAAAATGCACCACATCACCGCGCATTTCAGAGTGCAGCCACACTTTCGACTGACACCCACGAATCAGGTTTTCATCCGTTTTATAGTCTTCCGCAATGGGCGAAAGTTTTTTACCCAAGTCAATAATATACTGTGTTTTGTCCAACTGATCGTCGAACAACTCAAAATCTTCAATTAACTCGTCTTGTTTTTCGTTGATTGTCATATTACCTGTAAATCCTGTTTTCGATTTGAATACCGAGTCGCTAAAATCCAAATCACGTTTTTTAGCTCAACATCTTTTTAACTCTCTCCAAACCTACGACTAATTTATCAATTTCTTCTTTGGTATTATAAACCGCAAAGGAGGCCCTGGAAGTTCCGGGAATTCCGAGTCGCTGCATCAAAGGTTGGGTACAATGATGACCCGTCCGAACGGCAATGCCCTGTTGGTCCAAAATTACGCCCACATCCTGCGGGTGAATCCCATCCATCACAAACGAAATAACGCTCACTTTCTCTTTAGCAGTACCCACCAATCGTAACCCTCCAATGGTGTTGAGGGCATCGGTACCGTAAACGAGCAGTTCATGCTCATAATCCGCAATCTGCTTTTTACCAAGCGTTTCTACGTATTCAACGGCCGTATAGGCGGCTACCACATCGGCGATATTGGGCGTACCGGCTTCAAATTTATAGGGCAAATCGCTGTAAGTAGTTTTAGCAAATGTTACTTCTTTAATCATCTCGCCACCACCACGGTACGGTGGCATGGCGTTAAGAATGTCTTTTTTGCCATACAACGCGCCCATGCCCGTAGGGCCATAGAGTTTATGTAACGAAAATACGTAAAAATCACAGTCTAAGGCCTGTACATCAATGTCGATGTGAGAACTAGCCTGCGCACCGTCAATCAGCACTTTAGCCCCCACTGCATGCGCTTTCTCAATGATTTCAGCAACAGGGTTGATGGTTCCGAGGGCATTGGAAACGTGGACAACCGAAACGAATTTCGTTTTCTCAGAAAGCATCTTTTCGTATTCGTCCATTAGCAATTCACCTTCGTCATTGATGGGAATCACGCGAAGCACGCATCCCTTTTCTTCGCATAGCATTTGCCAAGGCACAATGTTGGAGTGGTGCTCCATGGTGCTGATGATGATTTCGTCGCCTTCCTTCAAAAATGTCCGTCCGTAACTTTGAGCAACCAAGTTGATGCCATCGGTGGTGCCGTAAGTAAAAATGATTTCCTCCACGTGGCGGGCGTTCAAAAAAGTCTGAATTTTATGGCGAGAAGCTTCAAAGGCAGACGTGGCTTTTTCGGCTAAATGGTGAATTCCTCGGTGAATGTTGGCGTTGTAATGCTCATAATAACGCGTCAGGGCATTCAAAACGGGTAGTGGCTTCTGGGTAGTAGCAGCATTGTCAAAGTAGACCAACGGTTTTCCGTTGATTACTTCGTTTAAAATGGGAAAGTCCTGCCGAATTTTTTGGATATCAAGCACTTTATGGAAAATTAGTGGTGAGTAATTCCCGTTAATCGTCAACGATATATTAAAGTAGCTGACATTAACGTTGTTGTATAGAAATAAAACACACAAAATTAGAGTTGAGTTTTATAAAGTCTAAATAAAAAGCCAACCGTTGGTGTAAAAATCATTTTTTGCGTCATCTAATCGTGTTATATTGTTTATGTTTTCAAACTAAAACCACAAATACCATGGTCAATGCCAAACACTTAGCTACTTTTATTCTGGGGGCCGCCGCCGGGGTAGCGTTACACAAATATTTAAAAACAGACGAAGGCGAAAAAATGGTCGAAGACCTTAAATCTAAGGCGGGCGATCTGAAAACGGAGGCCGAAGACTCCCTTGAAAAGATTCCGGAGTATTTCGAGCAGCTCAAAAACCAGGGCTCCGATACCCTCAAAAAATATTCACCAGAAGTCGAGAAAATTCTTCAGGATTTGCTCGACAATATCCGAGGCAAAGGCGGCTCTGCCCCAACCGCAACACCTCCTACGCCTTAGAGCAGGGCACAAAAAAAGTGGCGCACCTTTCGGTAGCGCCACTTTTTTTATATTCAGCGTTGATTACGCTTCAGCTACTACATTTACAGTTACGGCATGTTTCACTTCTTTATGAAGATCAAGCGTAGCTTTGTAGGTACCGATAGTTTTTACGTCTTCAACCGTAATTTTCTTACGATCAACGTCAAATCCTTTGGCTTTGAGGGCTTCCGAAATCTGGATGCTCGTCACACGACCAAAGATTTTGCCGCTGTCACCCGCTTTAGCGGCGATTTCAACGGTCATTTCACCGATGGCTGCTGCCAAATCTTCGGCGTCTTTTTTGATTTTTTCGGCCTTGTGAGCAGCTTGCTTCAAGTTTTCGGCCAATTGCTTTTTGTTGGACTCGGTCGCCATCACCGCAAATCCCTGCGGAATAAGATAGTTGCGACCATAACCGGCTTTCACCTCTAAGATATCATTCTTATATCCTAGTCCGGCAATATCAGTTCTTAAAATAACTTGCATCGTCAGTTTTCTCCTTCCGTTTTTACTTTAATTGATCAGCTACGTATGGCAATAATCCCAAGTGACGCGCACGCTTGATGGCTTGCGACACCTTACGTTGGTACTTCAAAGAGGTACCTGTCAGGCGGCGAGGTAAGATTTTACCTTGCTCGTTGATCAACTTCAAAAGGAAGTTAGGATCTTTGTAATCGATGAATTTGATACCAGCTTTCTTGAAGCGGCAATACTTTTTGCGATTTTGATTACGCTCGATTGGTTCGTTTACTAGTGTCATTATGCGTCGCCCTCCTTAGCTGTTTCGGTTTGTTTTCTTCCAACTAATCCACTGCGTTTGCGCTCGGCATACGTTACGTGATGTTTTTCCATAGCTACCGTCAAATAGCGCATTACGCGCTCATCGCGACGGAATTCAGTCTCAACGACTTGAATCAAAGAAGGCGCAGACTTGAACTCAATGAGGTGATAAAAACCTGTGTTCTTGTTCTGAATTGGATAAGCCAATTTTTTTAGGCCCCAATTTTCTTCGTGTACGAGCTCCGCACCGTTGTCGGTAAGGATTTTGCGGAACTTCTCAATGGTGTCCTTCATCTGTTGATCAGATAAAACGGGAGTTAAAATGAACACCATCTCATACTGTTTTGTAAACATACTGAGAATTGTTAAATGGTTATACTAATGAACTCATTGTAAATGAGGGCGCAAAGGTAGCTTTTTTTGAGAAAAGCACAAAAAATAGTGTAAAAAACCCAGCAAATATGAGCCAAAAAACAAAAATGATGAAGTTTTTTCCGAGTAATCCTTGGAATCTTAAAGTAATTTTACGGATATTTGCAATGGAATTAAATCGCTAGACATTAAAGAGAATATGCAAATTTTCTTTAATCGCATTATTAAGCTAGAACTAAGCACTAAATTATTTCCTATTTTAGTATATTTTGTATATATATTAAATAAATTATTTACTTGATTTCAATTTTGTCATTTTGTTGTTAAAGGTTTTCAGTTAGATGTCAATTTGGCGGCCAATGCGGCACCTGACGCCGCCAAGTACTGAAAATGCGGGGATAGCATCGGGCAAATTTGCCTGATGCTACTTTTAAACTTAAAACTTGTTCTGTTTCACAACCCCAAAAGGCTAGATTTCTTTATCATTCAATTCAAGATATACACACAAACACCTTTACCATGTCAGTTCTCGAATTAAAATTCACCTACTCCTTAATATAATAGCTAAATTGAGTAACTTATTTGAAGTTACCGCTGCCAACAAAACAGCCAATGCACAATTTTTTGTCTTTTTTTACGAAATACTTAGAAAAAAGGCAGTGGCTTGTCTTTAGTTAAGAAGTGCTTCGTGAAAATACCTTTTCTCGTTTTTCCAATCACTCAGATTCATTTACATCAAACAAAAAAGCAGTCTTATGAAATTTGAAACACTCCAGCTGCACGCAGGACAGGTCCCCGATCCAGTCACCAATTCACGTGCCGTCCCCATTTACCAAACGACTTCTTACGTCTTCAACAATGCCGAACACGGGGCTAACCTATTCGCACTCAAAGAGTTCGGAAACATCTATACCCGTATCATGAACCCAACGAACGATGTCTTCGAAAAACGCATAGCGGCGCTCGAAGGCGGGGTTGCAGCATTGGCGACGGCATCAGGACATTCGGCACAATTTTTAGCGATCAATAATATCACAACCGTTGGCGACAATTTTGTTACTACTTCTTTTCTGTACGGCGGTACTTACAATCAATTCAAAAATTCGTTCAAAAACATCGGCGTAGAAGCCCGTTTTGTGTCGGGCGATAAAGTTGAAGATTTTGAGAAATTGATTGACGAAAAAACCAAGTTCCTTTACTTGGAAACCATCGGAAATCCAGGCTTCAATGTCCCTGATTTTGACGCATTTGCAAAACTGGCGCAAAAATACGACTTACCTATCATCGTTGACAATACCTTTGGAGCGGGCGGTGCCATTGCGCAGCCCATCAAACACGGTGCACACATCGTGGTAGAATCGGCTACGAAGTGGATTGGCGGCCACGGAACCACCATGGGTGGTGTGATTGTCGATGCTGGCACCTTTAACTGGGGCAATGGTAAATACCCTCAATTTACGGCTCCGTCGCCTAGTTACCACGGATTGGTACTCAACGATGTCTTTGGCATTGGCGGTCCTTTCGGCAACATTCAGTTCATCATTCGTGCTCGCGTGGAAGGCCTGCGTGATTGGGGCCCTTCTCAGTCACCGTTCAATTCATTCTTATTATTGCAAGGCCTAGAAACACTTACGCTAAGGGTAGAGCGCATTGGCGAAAACGCCCAAAATCTGGCACAGTGGCTGCAACAACACCCTGCCGTTGAAAGCGTTAATTACTTAGGATTGGAAAGCAGCCCGTACCACGAGCTAGCAAAAAAATACCTTACGCGTGGCTTTGGCGGCGTGCTTTCCTTTAAGGTAAAAGGTGATAAAGCACAGGCCGAGAAGTTTGTGAACAGCCTAGAGTTAATCAGTCATTTAGCCAACGTAGGCGATTCAAAAACGCTCATCATTCACCCAGCGTCCACGACTCACTCTCAGCTTTCGGAAGCAGAGCAAATAACGGCAGGAGTTGACCCCAACCAACTGCGTATTTCGGTCGGAATTGAGCATATCGACGATATTAAGGCCGATATTGAGCAAGCATTGAGCAAGTTATAATTACAAACACAAATTTTTTAATAATAGGTGGGTTAATTTAAAAAGCTCCAAATCGCTGATTTGGAGCTTTTTTATTTGGATATACACACTCAAATTACCTCTTTCTCATCGCAGTGTACCAAAAGTTTCTTTGGTACGTTTTTAATGATTTCCATAGTTTTTCTCTCCCGCCGTCACAGCAATGGATAAGCGATTTTGCTTGGGCGGCAACGGACAAGTGGCAAAGGTCGTAAATGCACAAGGCGGATTGATGGATTTATTAAAATCCAGAATGGTGGTTCCCCGTTCGTTTGGCTTTTCGGCGTACAAAAAACGCCCTGCTCCGTAGGTTTCTTTGCCACTGGTTTGATCGGCAAAAAGAATAAACAATTGTTCTTCACTTTCTACAGCATCCAAACGGTGTTCTTTTCCATCAATCGAAAAAACCAACGTACCGGGAGATGTTTGCAGCGACGTTTGACCCGTTACATCTGTAATCGCGATTTTTTTATCGGTTGTCGCTGGCTCTAGTTTGGCTTCTATGCGCCATTTGGGGTCAATTGAGTAAGTTTTCACCCCCGCAAAATGCTGTAATTCTGAACTTTCTAAATCCCGAAGACGAATTCCGAATTTAGTCCCGCGCTTAATTACAAACCACCGTAAAGTGCCGCTTTCGAGTACGATGTTATGGTCAGCAGGAAAGATTTTAAGCGAGGTAACGGGTGCTTTATTGACTGATACCTTCGCGCTTGGTTCAATATCAACCCAAACTTCACCGTTTTTGAGGGTAAAATAGCCCAGCAAAGGCACACTCTTCCCCGCTGGAAAGACGACGTTGTTTTTAGGATCGGCGCCAAAACTATTCTTGCCTACTTCCAACCAAAACAGACCCGCTAAATTTAGCCATCCATTCTCGGCTTTGAGGCTTTCTATGCGTTTTTGATGCCAAGTTTTAAGGTCATTTACGTAGGTGTTATCGTCAGAAATCTGCTGAAACCCTGTCAAAATCAAGATTGAGAACAGGCAAAAAATAAGTTTAAATTCTAAAGAAACTTTCATTTCTCATTAGGTTTAAGAATTGCGCTTGTAAAAAAGTCTTTTGACGTACAAAATGCAAAAATTGTTGGTCAATTAAAAATGAACAGTGGCTCAATTTAGGCATTACTAGATAAGTCTTATTTACCCAAATAATCGTGCAATTTTAACCGCCTTTTCAATTTCTTTATCGGATACAACGTACTCAAAATCACGGTCAACGTAGTCGTACACAATGCGACGGTCGGCGTTGATTACAAACGTGGCTGCAAAAGGTACATCTTCTGAAATACCCGCAATTCGGTCCCAAACGGGTTCGTATTTAGAATAAACGCCCAAAGCTTCGCTGATTCTGTTTTCATAATCCTGCATTATATTAAACCCAAGGTCATGTTCCTGAATCGTGTGGACGATGTTTTTATAGTACTCCGTAGTCAGCACAAGTAGATTTCCACCAAGCGCGTGGATTCGCGGATAAATACTGTTGAGGAGTTTTAAGTGGCGCTCTCCGTACCCATTCCAGTCGGGACTGTAGGTACTGATCACCAACGGTCCATCCTGCAACAACTGATGAAGATACACTGTACCATTGGTTTGTAACCCAGAAGGAAGGTATTGCCAAACGCCTAATTCCAAATTGATGCGAACCACAGGAATGGTGTCTCGATTTTTTAAGGGTTGAATTTTTTGATACGATTTTGGCAGAGAAGAGATAACGTAGTCTTCACCCACGATTTTAATGATTGATTTCATTCTGTGTATTTTTTAAAGATTCTCAAATTATAAATGACGCCAAAAATTGCCTACTTTTTCTATTTATCAAGTATTTTAATAACAAAAAAGAAACGAGAGCAAAAGTGTTGATTTATATGTATTTAGTGTACTTTTTTATTCTTACGTATATCTAAATTCTGAAAATAAAATAGCCTGATTGTATGCAAATTTTGGTAGCGATTACCCACTCCTAACTGTTGATAAACATTCATATATCCCAATTGAAGGTTAGAATGAGCGCTGGTTTGGTAGGCTAATCCCGCAAAAAACCGATTTTGGTCAAATGTATTATACACTACTTTTCGGCTGAGATTAACAAAAATTTCATCGTTAATCGCCACAAAAAATGTATTCGAGACAATACCTTTTTTGCTTAACGGAATATTAAGCATGTAATTGAATCGCAGGCGGGTGTCAAAACGGTACCCAGCAGCCAGCTCGTTATCATTCTTAATGTTTCGTCGCCAGCGCTCTTCCAAGCGCAGCCATTGCATAGTGCGTACTTTGCCGTATTTGGTGTGGAGCTGCAGCTGCTGCCATATTCTGTGTTCGGGCATAGATACGTTGTCATGACCTTCTTCGGGAAAATGATTGGTAAAATTGTAACCGTTGGTCAGTTTAAAATCGTCGGTTAAATAGTACATTAACCCAGTCCGAAATAAAAATTTGGACGGCTCCCCCACAAAACCATCAGTAGTACGAAAATGCACATCGGTCCAAACGCCCCACTTATCACTCAATCGAGTTTGATTAAAATAACCCAGCCAAATCTGCTCACTGTTTTTAACCTGTTTGGTAACCTGACCGTACCCAACCAAGCCTAAAACACTTATTATCAATGATAAGTATATTTTTTTCACTCTATTAAACTTTAAAATACCGCTTGAATATTCTGTAAACGAAAAGCAATAATTTTAGTTTTTTTTTACACTATTTGTTTGACTCTCACCAACCCCGTAATCGCTTTTAAGCGCACAAGTAGGCTGTCTAAACGTTCGTTATTGTCCAACTTTATACTTAATGAGCCCTGAGAACGCACTCCGTCTGCTTCAAACTTGGCGCTAATAATATGGCCGTAATCGGCAATAAAACGAGTAACTTCCTCGACAAAACCTACCCGGTCAAAACCTAATATTTCCAAATGGGTAATCGAAGCCGAAAGGCGTGTATGAGAATGTGTTTGCATTGTCTTGGCTGTTTAACAGGTTAAGTTTGGTGAACACGAATATCACCCGAAAGATTATTGAGAGCTGTCAGATAGTTTTGCACGGGGTTGCCCAAACCATCTGACAGCTTCTTAGATTGATGACTGTAAATTTTCTAATTAAAGAGTGTATCTCAAAGTAACGCCGTAGGTACGTGGATCTCCCAAAATCCCCCCAATTTGGCCAGAACTACCCGGAGCCACCAAAAGCTGCTCATAGTAATCCTTGTTGCCCAAGTTTCTACCCCAGACAAAAAACGAAATGCCATTAGATGCCCGAAAACCCACTCTACTATTTACTAAAGCATAGCCTTCGATATCTAAAAATGCAGAAGGAGAAGGGCTCGAAGAAAACGTAGAACGATAATAGACATCAAGACCACCGAAGAAGTTACCTTTTAGACCCAATAAGTTACCTTTTCCCGTAAGCTCAGTGCCAAACGATCCCGCATATTTTGAAATCCCGGGCAGTACCCCACCCGAAATATCTTTAAAAGCCCGGTCTCCCCCTACTTCTTCAATGGGCACTGGTGCGTTGGTAAACTTCACGTATTTACCATCGGTATAAGCAAAGGCCCCCGTAAAGGTTACGTGATTATTCACTCGGATGTTACCATCTATTTCTAAACCAATTACTCTTACTTGTTCAGCATTGGACAAATACCCTCGGTTTACGCCCGGCTCAGGCGTTTGTACCTGCGTTTGGTAATCTTTTATATCGGTATTATGGAATACTACATTGATAACTGAATTGGCCGATGGTTTGGTTTTGATTCCAAATTCAACATGAGAAACCGCTTCTGGTTTTACTGTAGCCAGCTCAGTCAATACTCGGCCCCCAGCCGTTGGCAAACCACCCACGTTTATCCCAATCGGCTTGTAGCTTAAAGAATATGTAGCGAAGGCGTTGACATTCTTGTTGAATTTGTATTGTAGTGTCAACTGACCAGAAAAATTACCTTCTGAGGCATCTATATCAAAAGTTTGGTTGCTGTAAACCCCGTTTTTCAGGGCCACCAAAGCGGGGTCGGTAGTAGCCAAACCACCATACGTTACTCGGCTGTAGTTGGCTTTTTTGGTGTCATTGTTGTATCTGACCCCAGGCAAAACGTGCAATTTGTCAGTTATCGCCCAGTCAGCCTGCGCAAACAATGCCACACTTGAACTCTTTATCCCGTAGGTGGTTTTTATACCAAAGTTGTCAAAAAGACCAGGTGTTTTCCAAAGAGCACTCGTAGAGCTTTGGGCAAAACGCCACTGCGCCGAGCCTGCTTCTTCAGTATGAACAGGGTCTGTCCTTAAATCTTGCCACAAGCCAAAAGCCCCAATTACGCCACTTATCTTGTCATTTATTTGACCCGAATACCTGAGTTCTTGAGAGAATTGATCGTGGGCTGAGGTTCCTGATGATATGGTGAATGAGGGCAAACCCGTGTAATCTCGGTCGTTCAAAGGATCCCATTTCCAATATCTCCAAGCAGTGGTAGAAGTCAATGTACCTTTTCCAATTTTAAAATCTGCATTCAACGATAATCCGCCCAGTTCGTTACCCGCTCTTGAAGGAGTATCTAAATCTAAGGTTCTTTCAAAGGCACTTTTATAAGGAAGTTGGTAATTTAAATCAGCAATAATAGCATTAAATTGACGGTACGCAGCCCGTTTAGTCGTCACTACTTTCGCCACTGGCCACCCATACCCCACAGGATTTTGATCGGTAACATCGGCAATAAACGTAATATTTATCTTGTCGGTAGGCTTATACAAAAACTGACCTCTCACTCCAATATTATTAATATCATTGATATTGGTTTGCGTGCGGCTATTGTACAATAAACCATCTCTTTGAGTACCTACAAATGAAACCCTTGCCGCAAGTTTTTTGCTTAAAGGCCCAGAGATAGACGCTTTTGCCTGAATGTAGCCATAGTTGCCATAGCTTAGTTCAAAGCTGGCGGTGGGGTCAAAAGAGGGAGCACGGGAGGTCACGTTGAACGCCCCCGCAGTCGTGTTTTTCCCAAACAATGTTCCCTGAGGGCCACGCAGCACTTCTACCTGGTCTATGTCAATAAAATCAAGGGCGGTAGCCGCTGGACGAGCATAATATACGCCATCGACATAATAACCAACCCCAGGGTCGATACCATCGTTGGTCAAACCATAGGTAGACCCTAATCCTCGGATATTGAGCGTAGTATTCCGAGCGTTTGAAGCATAGAACTGAACCGTAGGCACCAATTCTTTCAAACGGTTTACGTTAAAAGCTCCTTGGTCTTCTACCGTTACGCCTCTGATAACCGAAATCGGAATCGGAATATCCTGTACCGCTTCCTGACGGCGTCTGGAGGTTACTACTACATCAGAAAGTTGATTGGCATTTTCTTCGAGTTTGATCTCCACTTTGCTGTCACTGATCAAAACTTCCTTTTTTAAATAACCTACCGAAGATACAAGCAGCGTAAACGGAAGCTTTTGACCCGTAATCAGCGCAAATTCCCCGTTTACGTCGGTGGCAGCGCCGTTGGTGGTGCCTTTGATGGATACCGTCGCGCCAATCAATGGAGTACCACTACGCGCATCAAGTATTTTACCCGATACCGTCGCATTAATTATGGGCGTATTTTGAGCGGATAAAAAGGAAGGAAGAAAAGCTGAAACAGCCACAAATAACAGACTGATAAAACTGGGTGGGAAAAAATTTTTCATAAATAGCAATAATATAGATTTAGTAGTTTTTTGAGTAATACAATTATTTGAACTATCCGTTAAAGCTTAATACCTATACTGGATAGAGTATAAGAACTATTAATACTTTATATCTATTGATTTAGTATGCAAATGTAAGGCAACTGTTTTTATAAAAACAAGTCGCCATCAAATATTCTTTAAATTATCTAATTGCGTCTTATAAAAAATCTAAAAAAGCCCCTTGCTCATGGACGAAATACCACGGAAGGCCCAGTTCTTTGGCCTGTTTACGGAGGTTTTCCAACGCGTAAAATTTATTGGAAGTATCAAAAATGAGTTTTTGTTTTCCAAAAACGGGAAGAAGTTCTTCTACTTTTCGAAAAGCAGTATTTCGAATCACAACATAATCTGCCACGGGAGGAACTGTTTTTTGCACTGATTCTTCAACCAACAAAATGCTTTTTCCGTGCCAAACGATGAGCTTTCCGAAGGGTAAATTTTTAACAAAGCGGGATGGGTTTACGGATGAAACCAACGGCTGTTGTAGAATGGAGCGAACGTTTCGTTCGTCATAAAAATTCTTAAGATAAAAGTTGAAGGGTTGTTGGTTTGATTTAAAAAAAGTAGAATCGGCGAGCAGTAAAGCCTCCTTCCCATTTACCAAGCTAACGACTGATTGACGAGAAACGGAATGAACAACTACAATTTTTTGACGAGCAAAATAAACCATCTCCTTCAGTTGCAACCCACACAACAACGCACTCAATGCCAGCGCATATCCTCCCCAACGAATTTGTCGATAATAAACCAATGCCAATAACATGAACATGATCCCGTATACCAAGCCCAATTCCAATGCCGACAAAGACAACCCTTTAAGGGTAGAATAAGGCAATAAATCGGTCCAAATCACGATTTCATTTAATAACCACGTAATTCCAGTCAGCCCCCAACCCAGAAGAATGGATAAATAAGGCACCCACGAAAGTACCAGCGCGACCATCGCAACTGGCAACATAGCGGTGGCCAAAAGCGCCACAAAAGGATTGGCCAACAAAAAATACGTTGGAAATTGATGAAAATAATAAACAGCAATTGGAAAGGTTATGAATTGGGCGGCGAGAGCTACGGTGGTCATTTCCCATAATTTATCCACCAACCATGTTTTTGGGGTAAAATATTGGTATAAAACAGGTTGAAGAAAAATAATACCTCCCAGCGCCGCGTAAGAAAGCTGAAAACTTACGGAATACAATAGTAACGGATCAATGGCTAACAGAATGAGGGCAGAGCCAAAGAGTGCATTTGCACCATTTTCTTTCCGCTTCAAAGGACTTGCCAGCAAGAAAATCGTAAACATCAGGGCCGAGCGAATCACCGGGGCCGAGAGGCCCGTGAGCACCGCATAAAACCACATGGTAATGAGCGTAATACCCAACGAGAGCCACCGCCCGTAGCGGCGTTTCTCCAACCGTTTGAGCATAAAAGTCAAAATCGAAATAAAAATGGCGATGTGAAAACCCGATACCGACAGCACATGCACGGCCCCAGCCGCCGAATATGACTGAATCAGCTCGCTGTCCATCTCATCACGAAGTCCTAAAATCATCGCTTTCGCAACGGCATATTCACGGTTGGGAACAACGAGCCGCCGCAAAGCCGCATCACTCCACTCACTTACAGAGAAAGCCCAGCTTTTATACCATACGCCCTGATAGTCACCTGTAAATAAAAAATCAGTGGCTTTCAGGTAGTGCTGATGATAAATTTGTTTTTGGCCCAGAAATTTTTGGTAATCAAACTGTGCAGGGTTTTGCTGCGGCTCTACCCGACGCGGCTGTCCCCTCACCAACAATACCTGCCCATATCGTGGTTTTTCCGCCATTTTATCAAGGTAAATCAGGACCTTGCCTTGCATTGGATGCCAGCTATTTTCCCATTTGCCCCGACGTAATTCAACCTCAACTTTGTAGGTTTTGGTGCGGGTTTCGGGCGGTGAAACCACCACCCCTTCGTAAGCCGTCAGTTGTGACCAATCTTGCTCCAAAACAGCTGGTGGTGTTCGCAACCAACCCAATCCAGCAAAGAGCACTATCATCAGCGTTCCTGACGAATAACGGTTGCCGCGAGAAAAAAGAACCAAGAAAAAAAAGGCAATAAACACAACGGCAACGCCGCCCATGATTGGCCCGTTGATTACGGGCAACCAATGTTCGGGAAGCGCCTTGTGCAGAAGGATTCCACAACAGAAAGCGATACAACCACGCAGCAAAACATTCATCGCGTAATGACCAAACGTTTACTAACTGTCTCTTTTTGAGTCTTAACCCGTACAATATAAACCCCCGGAGAAATATTTGTTGTTGGAAACGTAACCAACCAACTTGGATAATCAGTGAATTTTTGATTGCCTACCAATTGGCCCGTTATACTGTATAACTCAACCTCAAAATCCGTAAATTCAGTGACGTTGATTTGAATATTTACTTGGTCGGAAGCAGGGTTCGGAAACACTTTCACATCAAACGTGTCTCCAAAAGGAACTTTTGAACACCAATATTTGACCAGCCGCGCCCGACGGGGTGCTTTTTCAATCACGGCCATCATTCGTTCACTCTGGTTGACAGTAAAAATATTCATGCAGGAGTCAGGCGAATAATCCATGTAGTTTTCGGTCATGTTGCGGGTACGAACACCTGAACAAGTAGAAAACAACGGCCCGCAGTTTGTTGACTGATTGCCCGACTGAGCGGGGGGAGTATCGGCGCAATAATCATCGCCGCAATCGGTGTCTCCCCATGTATGAATCAATCCCAACCAATGACCCACTTCGTGGGTGGTGGTACGTCCTAGGCTGTACAGTTTACTCGTTACTGCCCCGCCCGACCCGAATACTTTGTAGTCAATAAAAACCCCATCCGTTTTTTCCAACAGCTCATTGGCACTGTCCAAACCCTTTACGCCAGTGGCCGATGGAAACTGCCCGATTCCTAGGTAATTATTACCAAATCGGCTGACCCAAATATTGAGATAGCGGTCGGTGGGCCAACTTACAATATTGGCCAGCGTTTGGTCATCGGTGAAGATGTCGAAAGTGCTTTTAGCGCTGTAATAATGACGCGTAATTCCGTTGGTTGGATTTCCGTCGGGGTCTTCATTGGCCAAATAAAATTCAATCCCCGTATTAGCTCCCACGGGGTTCGTATTAAAACCCCTCGTTCCAGACTTTCGTTGGTAGTCCTCGTTTAGGGTTCTGATTTGAGCCAAAATCTGCTCATCCGATATGTTGCCATTATCGCGCCCACCAATCGTCATAGCGGCATTATTATGGACCACATGAATTACAACAGGGATACGAACTTGGGCGCAAATCGCCGCTTGCCGAGCTCTGCGGTCGGTGGTAGCATTTTTTAAATAAGACTGAATGGAATCTTCGAG
Organism: Runella rosea; assembly: GCF_003325355.1. GTDB lineage: Bacteria > Bacteroidota > Bacteroidia > Cytophagales > Spirosomataceae > Runella > Runella rosea. The sequence continues at coordinate 6,547,976 of NZ_CP030850.1, read as the reverse complement.
CATTGTGCGTTTTAGGCGCCAATAAGGGTAGCGCTTCGCAATGGCTGAATCATATTGAACGGCAGCACAGCGCTGCGCATAAGAAGCAAGGTGTAAAAAATTCAGAAGTAAAAAAACACGGAGAAAACGGTTGGCAGTGAGCAGTCTTTTTATCCAACCACTCACTGCCAACTGCTCACTACTCTTTCTCTTTCTTTTCATATGCATCCAAAATGTCTTTGACGAGGCGGTGGCGCACTACATCACGTCCATCAAGCTCGACAAAGGCAATCCCCTTTACATCTTTCAGGGTTTCAAGCGCATCTTTCAAACCGGACTTTTGATTTTTCGGTAAATCTATCTGGGTTTTATCGCCCGTGATAATCACTTTTGAACTGGGTCCCATCCGCGTCAAAAACATCTTCATCTGCGAAGGGGTCGTATTCTGAGCTTCATCGAGCAGGATAAAAGCGTTATTTAGAGTTCGCCCGCGCATGTACGCAAGGGGGGCAATTTCGACAATTCGGTTTTCAAGGTAAAACTTTAATTTTTCACCCAAAATCATATCGTCAAGTGCGTCATAGATAGGGCGCAAATACGGATCAATTTTCTCTTCCAGATTGCCCGGCAAAAACCCTAAATTTTCTCCCGCCTCCACGGCTGGCCGGGTAATAATGAGTTTTTTTACTTTTTTTTCTTTCAACGCCTGCACCGCGATAGCCACTGCGGTGTAGGTTTTACCAGTTCCTGCCGGTCCGATGGCGAAAAGTAAATCGCTCTCGGCCGCTTTTTCCACCATCAACCGCTGGTTGGCGGTTCTGGCCTTCACTACCACTCCTTTGGTACCGTACAAAATCACGTCTTTTTCGTCTTCCAATACGTGCGGCGGCGCAACGGAGCCTCCATTGGCGGTCAGGTAATGACGTACATTTTCGTTGGTGATTTTGCCGTATTTCTGGTAATGTTGCAGAAGGGATTCCAGAATATCGCTGATGCGGATAATCTCGGGCTGAGTGCCCATTACACGTATTTCGTTGCCGCGTGAAATGATTTTACTCATTGGAAAAGCGGCAGCAACTTCTTTGATGTGGTTGTTTTCTACGCCGAGAAAGTCAACTAGAGACACATCTTCCAAGGAAATTATTTTTTCTACCAAACGATGTAAATGGTTTAATAATGATTGATTACGTTTTGTTTATCTAAAACGTTGCGTTGTTGGTTTTAGCTTGGTGAAAAATACGTTTTTGTTTTCAGAATTACAACTTTTCAAGCTTTTTTTCCGAGATGATTCCACCATAAACTTTGATTATGAAAGGGTTGAATAAAATAAGTAACCGCTAGAATTCATCACGAATGCTTTTTTTTAGTTGGAACAATAAATGGCAAAATGTAGCGCATAAAACCTGTTAGGCAAGGCGGAGTTTTATACATGCCTCGTAGTTCACTCCCACAAAAATGCTTAAATCAACGCTAATTTCAAGAAATATCCATTTTATATTTAAAAACCTTTTTTAGCCCTAAAAATTCCAAAAAACAACCAAATAGGGATATAAATACATAAATAATTAGCCCATTTAAAAAAATGGCACACTTATTGAGAGGCCTTGGTTTGAAGCTGAAATTAAAACAATCAAGGCAATGCAACACCTACTATCTAACCCAAAGGCTTTAACTGTAAGGACATTTTTAAATCTATTATCGTCTTTCGTGGTGGCTTATTTTTTACTAAGCCCCAGTCTATGCCGAGCGCAGGCCCAAAACTGTGGACTAGGAACTAAGCTGAGCGGATGTGTGGGTGTAGACTGCCCACCGCTAACATTAGCCCCCGACGCCAACAATGACTTAATTCAGGACAGCAATCAAAGCGGCTACCCTATCAATACCACTTATCTTCCCCTCCCGTTCAATTGGCCAAACAATCAAGTCAGAGGGTACAGTCAAGTCTTTAACGTATTGGTTGGTGGTAATTTCAACGTAAAAGATGGAGGTCAGGGCGTGCCCGCCGAAATCGAAGGACGCGTGGCCATTAAAGGCAATTTAATCCTTGGCAACCCAAGTATTCCTTACAATTCTTACTATGGCATCGGCACCTCTGGCGGCGGAACCTACGTGATTGCCTCCACCAATTTGCCAGCTTTATTGATTGGTGGAACCATCACGGGCTCGACCAATATGTTCGGCGTAGGTGGAACAGGCATCGCAATGGGTGGCACGTATCAGAGCAATTTGCCCAACACCATCACCGTCACCGATAGCCTTGGGATGGGCGGAATAGGACTAAACATCGACAGTTGTTTAACTGATATTTCTACCAAAAGCCTCTACTGGGCTACGCTTACCCCTACTGGAACCCTGAGCGGTGATACATTGATTGGAAATAACAGCTCATCTGTGCAAGTATTCAATGTGTCTAGTTGGAAGAATTTTCTGTTTAAAAATATCCCAGCTGGTGCTTCTGTTGTGGTAAACGTCAGCGGCTCGACCCACACAAATGTTCAAATGCCCTCGGTGAATGCAGTTACGCCAGCGGCAGGTTCGCCCTCATTGTTTCGGTTACTCTTTAATTTTCACCAAGCTACAAACGTTACGTTTATAGGCACTTTTTACGGCTCAGCCATTATTCCAAACGGAAACGCTACTTTAACAGGAGGTAATTTTGACGGTCGATTGGTGGTAGGTGGTAACCTTACCCACGAAGCCTCTGGGGGTGAAGTACATAATTATCCTTTTGTAGGAGAATTTCCCTGCCCTCCCGCCTGTATCAAAACGAGTTTTACCTTTGCTGCACCCACCTGTGCGCCCGACAAAAAATCATACAGCGTAACGTTTAACGTAACCCAAAAAAACGGCACCATCAAAGTCAATGCAGGTACCCTAGCAGGCAGCGGCAACGGCCCTTACACCGTAAGCAATATTCCTCCAACGATAAGTTTGAAAATTACGGACAGCCTAACCTCAATCTGTAAGTTTGACACCACCATTTTAGCCCCTGTGGCGTGTAATTGTACCCCCGCTGCCCCAGTAGCCATCAGCCCAAATGTGTTTGCATGTGTAGGAGATACAATCCCAACCTTAAAAGTAACCGTATTGAGCGGGGTAACCGCCGATTGGTACGCCAACGCCACGGGAGGTTCTGCATTAGCTACGGGAGTGGTAAATTATAAGCCTGCTGGCACCGCCAGTGTCACCGATACATTCTACGTAGAAGCACGCGGAACTACCCAAAATTGCGGTGGAGTTAGCGCACTGAGAACACCCGTTATCCTTACAGTACAGGATTGTGACACTCTGATTGATTTAAAACTCAAAAAATCAATCAGTAAAAAACTCGTACAAATCGGCGACACCATTCAATACACAATTAAAGTATGGAACGAAAACACGAGCTTCGCCACTGGGGTAGAGGTCACTGACTCGCTCAACGCGGGTGTACAATACCTCAGCAGCTCTACCAAGCGCTTATCTAACAATACAACCGCTGGCAGTTATAATCCCCTAACCTCCAAATGGACCATCGGCGCTATCGGGATAAACGGAGATACTGTGGTATTGACCATCAAAGTAAAAGTGATAGGGCAGGGCGTTTGGTTCAATACCGCCGAAATCAGCAAGGCCAACGAAAAGGATGTAGACAGTACACCTTTCAATCAATCAGAATTGGAAGATGACCTAGACCGTCAATGTTTCAGCGTACCCATCAAACTTTGCGGAGGTGAAAAAGCCCTACTGACCATCCCTAGACAATTTACTGGCGTAAAGTGGTTCAAAACGGGTTCTACCACCGCTATTGCTCAGGGAAATCAGGTGTTGTTGGAAGAAAGCGGCACCTATACATACACCTCAACTTCAGGCACTTGCCCAACGGAAGGATGCTGTCCCATTATTATTGAGGCCAGCGCTAACTGCTGCATAGTTAAATGTGTTCCGTATACGGCAAAAAAAATAAGAAAGTAAAAATAAGTAACTATTTGTGTAAAAAAGCCGCTCATGGGAAAGCGGCTTTTTTCGTATATAGACCTACGCCCAGCAGGTACTCCCTAAATAACTGATAAAAATCAATTTATTGACGGTATCGTTTCGTAAATTTGCGCTCACTAAGGTATGTTTTTTTGAATTTTAATTTTGATTTTTTCTGGAAGCTATGTTGAGAAAGTCTTTACTGGTAAGCGTGGGAGTCGTTTACTTGCTGATGAGTGCCTGTAAGCCCAAATTACCTCCCGAAGAATACAACGCCAAAGCTGCTGACCCTGAACTCTATCATCAATCGGTCGAATTGCTTACCGAAGTTATCATTCATGACATTTTCAAGCCCCCCGTGGCGAGTCGTATTTACGTATACGCCAACCTTGCAGGCTATGAAGCAATGGTTCCTGGTTATCCTGCTTATGAATCATTGGGTGGAAAACTTAAAGGCTTTACCGCCCCAACCGCCCCAGATGCCGACAAAGAATATTGCTTTCCGTTGGCTAGTACCCGAGCGTTTTTGAAAGTAGCCCGTAACCTTACTTTTTCGGCCAGTTTTTTTGACGAATACGAAAAAGAATTTTACAAAAAATACGAGGACATGGGCGTGCCAAGCGAGGTCATCGAAAACTCTATGGCCTACGGCGACAGCGTGGCCGCGCATGTGATGCGGTATTCGACCAAAGATAGCTACAAGCAAACACGCGGCATTCGATTTACAGTGACCAACAAACCCGGGACGTGGGTTCCTACCCCTCCTGCATACGCAGATGCCTGCGAACCTCAATGGAATAAAATCCGCCTCCTAACCCTTGATTCTATTACGCAGTTCATGCCGCCTCGGCCGCCAATGTGGAGCACCGACAAAAACAGTGAGTTTTGGCGCGAAACCCGGGAAGTGTATGAAATTGGCAATAAACTTACCGAAGAACAAAAACGCATCGCATGGTTTTGGGACGACAACCCATTTGTGATGAATGTAGTCGGACACGTCATGTTTGCCAATAAAAAAATGACACCTGGAGGGCACTGGCTGGCTATTCATGAAACGGTATCCAGAAACACCAAAGCTTCTTTTGAAAAAAGTGTGGAAGGCTACGCACTGAGTTCAATTGCCCTGCTGGACGCGTTTGTTGCGTGTTGGGATGAAAAATACCGCAGCACCAAAGTCCGCCCCGAAACGGTCATCAACTCCGATATTGATCCCAAATGGCAGCCTTTCCTACAAACACCGCCTTTTCCTGAATATACCAGCGGACACAGCACCATTTCAGCCGCCGCCGCTGAGGTGTTGAGCTTTGTACACGGCGATAATGTAGCTTTTACTGATTCTACCGAATTTAAACATGGCCACGGGGTTTTATCCTTTAAATCATTCAGAGAAGCGTCGCTAATGGCCAGCATCAGTCGTTTATACGGCGGAATTCATTACCGTTCGGGATGTGATGAAGGTAATGTTTGCGGCGTTAAAATCGGGAAACAGGTACTGAAAGTGGCCCAAACCCGAAAAGAACAAAAAGTAATCTCGCAGGTGCAGTAGCAAATTAGCGTTACCTTATTTTTGTTTTTCTATCTCACCTTGCGAAACATGATTGTCATTAAAAATCTTAAAAAATCCTACGGCGGGCATTTGGTAATCCAAGTGCCCGACTTGGTTTTGACGGAAGGTATTCACTGGTTTAAAGGAGCAAATGGCTCGGGGAAAACCACTTTTTTTAGAACATTAGCGGGAATGTTACCGTTTGAGGGTGAAATTACACTCGGCGGAATGGACATACGCCGCGACCACACCACCTACCGGCTCAGCATCAACTACGGCGAAGCCGAACCCGATTACCCTGAATTCTTAACGGCCAACGACCTCATTCAATTTGTGGCAACCGCCAAACGGGCCAAGGCGGTGCAAGTAGACCAACTCATTGACACCCTCGGAATTGAGCCATTTTTATATCAACCTACGGGCACTTACTCCAGCGGAATGCTAAAAAAAACGTCATTGGCGTTGGCATTTTTGGGCAATCCTAAAGTCATTATTTTGGACGAACCGCTCATTACGATTGACGATTCTACGGTGTTGAAAGTATACGAACTTGTCCGCGATTATCACGCCCAGGGGGTCAGTTTTTTGTTATCATCACATCAAGATTTTATGTTTGAAAAACTGCCAATACAAACAGTTTTCCGTGTTAAAAATCACTCAATTCAACCAGAATCAATTTCGACTCATCGGCCCTAAGTACGTCCGGTTAAACACTGCGCGGGCGCGGAACACCCCGTAGTAGCTCCCTTTTCAGTTTTTTGTTTTTCATTTTTCAGTTCTCAACCCATTCATCCCTTGCTTTCACTTTGGAACATCCTATATAAAACCCTCGTTCGGGAATATTACCGCCAAAATACCGGGTTTCTGTTTTTAAGCCTGATGTTTGGATTTGGTATTCTTCGCCCCGAAGACCACATAGCCCTATCGGCCTACGTGTTTGCCTCCCCTTTTTTGTTGCTGCTGGTTTTTGGACTTTGGGCGTTGTATCATCTTAAAACGCTTTTTTTTGTTCGGCAACGATTCCTGTGGGATTCGCACGCATTTCTATATGAATTGGTGTTGATTCCCAAATCCATCCGTTGGATTCTACTCTGGGGAATTCAAATGATGCTTTGGCTGCCCGTGTTGGCGTATGCCGCCTTTGTAGGTTATTATGGCTGGAAACTGGGGCAACCCGAAGCCGTCATTATAACGGCTAGTTATTTACTAATTTTGCCGCTCACGGGCGTATGGGCATACGAATACCGGCTGTTTCGCCCCAATCCCGATACCCATCTCAATCAACTTTCAGCCTTCTTCAATCGCCGATTTACCAAACCATATTGGTCGTATTTTGTGCTGTATTTATTCAATAAAGCGCCCATTTTGCTGTTTTTGACCAAAGCTTTTACCTGCGTCGTGGTGGTGGGAGTCTGTAAAATCTATCCTACCGACACCTACGATGAGCGTCTGTTTTCGCTGGCTGGAACTGCCATCGGCATTGTACACGTGGTGTTAGTGCTGCATTTATATGAATTTGAACATGTGCAACTTCCCATGCTCCGCAACCTTCCCTTTACGTTGGCGCAACGATTCTACAAGTACAGCGGTTTATTTGCATTGCTTATGCTTCCCGAAACACTTTTTCTGTTTCGTTACCTGCCCAAAGAAATAAGTTTTTTGTATACAGTTGAGTGGTGGGGGCTATTAATCAGTCTGCTATGGCTGATTTTCGGGCGTTTTTTACAGAAACACCATACCATGGAGCATTTGCTGAAGCTCGGAATCTACACGTTCATTGCACTCTACTTTGTGATTATGTTTAGGGTGCCTATTTTAGTGATTATCACCCTCTGTATCGGAGCAGGGATATTCCTGTTTCATCGGCATTATTATCGTTCCGAATACTTGATTGATTCCAAGGCATTGGAACCCCGCCCAGAAGATTAGCCATTATTCCTCTTGTTTTCGGGTTTTCCGAAACTGAATGGCTCGGCTCGTAATACCCAAACGATTGGCCGCCTGAGCCACACGCCCTTTCTCCCGACGCAATGTCAATTCAATCGCCGTTTGGGTGGTCAAATCCCTCAACTCCCGCAAGTTCAACCCACGCTCTAGTATCTTCTGAATGGCATTCTGGTATTCATCGTTTGAAGAAGGTAACGATTCTACCAAAATCTGACGCTCAGGGCGGTCAAGGCTCGGAATATCGGCCAATGTAATCGGACTTTTGCCTACATGCTGATTGGCAATCCGCTGAATTAATTGCTGTAGTTCACGCACATTGCCTTGGTAAGAGCGGCAGGTCAAATAAGCCATAAGTGAAGCATCAATAGACGGCAGGTCTCTTTTTTGGAAAGATTTTTCAAAAAAACGCTGCGCCAAAAGGGGTATATCTTCGCGTCGTTCTTCCAAAGATGGCACTTTACAAACCCAAGACGACAAGCGATAATACAAATCCAGCCGAAATCTTCCATTGCGAACCTCTTGGTCCAGCAGTCGATTGGTGGCACCCACTAACCGGAACACCGTTTTTTTCCAAAAATTATCTCCGATGGGTTTATACATACCTTCCTGAATCACGCGCAATAACTCCGCCTGTAAGCGTAGCGGCAATTCGCCGATTTCGTCCAAAAAAAGGGTGCCATTATTGGCCAATGAAAAAGCACCTTCGCGGGCGTTGACTGCTCCTGTAAAAGCTCCTTTTTCGTGTCCAAAAAACTCACTTCCAGATAGTTCTGGCGAAATCGTAGTACAATCTACCAACACAATATTTCCTTTGGGACGACGTGGATCAAAATGATGCACCAATCGGGAAAGCATTTCTTTGCCCGTGCCACTTTCTCCGATAATTAACACTGAAGACTCCGAATACGTCGCAATCTCAATCATTTCGCGAAGGGTATTTTTCCAAATGGCAGACTCTCCGATGAGGTTTTCTTTTACAAAATCGGTTTGTATCAATCCCTCAATCGTATGCCAACGATTAAGCTGCTCTTCAATAACCTGATGAATCAGCGGAGTATGTTCAAAATCATACACTTTCGATGCTCCCGCAAATAGCAACTCCCAGATCACTTCCGAGCGGTACATCTCGTTGTCAAAAATCACCACAATCGTTCGCTCATGCCGCTGAAACGCTTCTTCCAATAAAACACAGACGGCGTCGGAGGTATCAGCAGTATCCAGCAAAATCAATCCAGGAGCAGAGGCCACAAAATGGTCTTTAACACATGCCTTGATAGTAGCGAGTGATTTCAATAACGCGTCTCGCGAACGTTGAGAATGGCGCGTGAAATCCTTATACCAAATCGTTGGGTATTTCATAATTCTGCGCGGTAAAAAATAATACGGGGTGACGAAAATACTAAAAATGATTTCGAAAACAAGCAAAAGACCTGACTACTTACTAAACGGTAAATCGCCCTAAACACGGTGCGAAAAAATGTTCGCATTGTCGCTTAAAAAAAGCGAACAACACTTCGCGTCTATTTACTAAAACAATCCAAAATGGCGTTTTGACCCACTGGCACGGCATTAGTAATCAGGAAGTTCAAAACAATTCAATTCACTTTAACTCTTTTCAATCATGCACAACATTGATCGTACCGTCGGCGAAACAGGGTTTGAATTTGGCAATGAATTCGGACAAGAGTCTTTCGAATTTGGCAACGAAACCTTTGAATTTGGCAATGAAACCTTTGAGTTTGGCAACGAGATGTCAGGCGAAATGCACGAAGCACTGGAAATGGAATTGGCCACCGAGTTGCTCTCGGTCAGCAACGAGGCAGAGTTGGAGCAATTTCTGGGTGGACTGTTCAAAAAAGTAGCGAGCGGAGTCAGCAACTTTGCCAAATCATCGGCAGGAAAGGCCTTGGGAGGAATGCTCAAAAGTGTAGCGAAAAAAGCCCTTCCCATCGCAGGGGCAGCCTTGGGCAATTTGGTAGTGCCCGGTGTAGGAGGAGCCATTGGCGGAAAATTGGCAGGAATGGCCGGAAAAGCATTTGGGCTGGAGTTGGAAGGATTAAGCGCAGAAGACCGCGAATTTGAAGTTGCCCGGGCGTATGTGCGTTTTGCTTCCGATGCTGCTCGCCGTACCGCCCGCTCGCCTCAGCTTTCGTACCAGCCCCAACAGGCCGCCCGTACTGCCATGATAGAATCTGCCCGTCGGTATGCACCAGGTCTGATGAGTGCTCCCACTTCGTACGGCAGCAACGCTTACCCCAGCAGCACTCCAACTGGGGGCGGACGCAGCGGGCGCTGGGTACGTCGGGGAAGTAGCATTATCATTTACGGCATCTAAAAATCCCTCCGACATGATTCGGGACTATCTCAAAAACGAAGCCCTTTCGATGCTCACCCGGCTAGGGCAGTTGCAACCTTTTTCATTGAGTACCCCCATGGTAAGCGCGGCTGGTCCTTCCAACGAAGCACTCAGGGCCATCACCAACCATTTGGTGAGTGCTAAAACGGAACTCCGGCAAAAGGTACAAACTTACCTAGCCCAACTGAGGGGCGAGGCGGACGAAACCTTTGGCAATGCCGCCGAAGCGCAGGCAGCTTATGCGGTATTAAAGCTTCGATTTAATAATATACTCGATCAGTTGGATATTTTTGCCGATGTCCTTACCCAACGTTCTGAACACCAAACAGGCGTCTGGATTGCGGGTTTAGATGTGGTAGCAACCGATGCGCTGGCACCGCAAGATGGGTTATATGAGATTCCTCCAGTGATGTGTTTTTTGGAACGGGGGCACGGAGCGGCCATTCGACGTGCCCGTACCCGCCTGCCAGGGGGTGATTATAATCCAGTTGCTATCATCCAAGTGCCACGGGAACGAATGATTGGTAGCGGAATCGCCTCTTCATTGATTCATGAAGTGGGTCATCAGGGCGCTGCGTTGCTGAATCTGGTAGAAACGTTACGAAAAGATCTCAAAAATAAAATCGCCCAGGCACCTCCCTCCCACCACATTGCTTGGACCCTGTACGAACGATGGATTTCGGAGATTGTGGCTGACTTTTGGGCCACGGGCCATTTGGGTATTACCGCCACGCAGGGCTTGATGAATGTCGTGAGTTTGCCAAAGTACTTCATGTTTCGTATCAAACTCGACGACCCGCACCCTTTTCCGTGGATTCGTGTCAAGCTGAGTCTGTCGGCAGGCGCCTTGCTCTATCCCGACCCGCAATGGCAACGATTTGAGCATCTCTGGCAACAGCTTTATCCTTTGGAAGATTTGGAGGAAGATAAACGGGGTATCATCAGGGACTTGGAACAGGTCATGCCTGAATTCACCGAACTGTTGACTAACCACCACTCCAAATATCTGACAAACAAGGCGTTGAAGGATATTTTTCCGTACGAAGACCGTCAACCTGAGCGATTAAGGGAGCTCTATTCAACCGTCGCCAGCCAACCAGCAACCGATGACAGCGCCCTCTCTCCTTCCCTGACATTTGCGGTCATTGGGCAGGCCCGGGCCGATGGGCGCGTCAATGCCACCACCGAAAGCTATCTTCTTTCCCGATACCTCAACCGCTGGGCCTTGGGAAGGGCCGAAAGCCGAGGAAAATTGAATTAATTCCTATTTAAAACAATTAAAATCATGGAAAATAAAACACCTTCCAAAATCCTACTAATTCCTCCGACCCCTCCAAATTGGACTACTGCTTACTGGCAACTGATGTTTCAGGTCATAGCCTCCGACGGGACTCCCATCTTGCTCGACGCCCTCAATGACTATAGCTGGAATTTCGTCATCAGAAAAGAGGGAGTGGATGTGTTAGAAGATAAGGGAATTCAGCATTTATTGGCCACTGATAGTTCCATTGAACCGTCCGTTGCCTACCCGATGGCCATGTCTGAATTGAAGGAAGTGGCTGAACGATACGGAGTCGGAACATATGAGGTATTATTTGTGTGCATTGATAAAGAAATCAATTACTTATACTGTGAGCCAGCAACCATTAAATTAACACCTCCCAAAGGCAACTCACTTAACTTGCTAAGCGTAAACGTCGATTTAAAGAACACCAAAGAGGATGTTAGACGCATTGAAAGGGATGTCCAAGAAATCAAAGTGAAAGTAGATGGGCTAGGCACAAAGTTTGACCAAAACTTTGAAAGATTGGGCAGTAAAATAGAAGAGTGTCTGAAAGAAAAATGCCCCCCAGAGCCCGAAGTTCCCGAGGAAGTTACGTCTCTTCTGTTCGAATTGTGCGATTCGGTCATTGACGAAAACACCAATCAACCGATCATGGGTTTCATGACGGTCCATATCAACGGAGAGCCCGTCACAGATGTGGAAAGAATCAAAAAGCACAACATTGTTTTTAAAGCGACGCAGTGCGGAAAGATTGACCTCCAGCATGATATTGCGCTTGATACCCTGCTTAGGGAGCAGCAATATCAGTTATTGAGTAATACCCAGAAACCTGAAAAACTACTTTGGTCACTTCCCAATGAGGAGTTTAAAAACCTATTTCAAAAATTCGGTAAACTGGGCGGTATCAAATTTGTTCCATCGGTTCCAGAATATGACGCAAAGGGAAAGCTGAGCAACTACCGGCATTATCCTCCCCAAGAACTCATCTTCGGTGGGGCAGATACTGGGATGCGAAAAGGGCTAGAAAACGTAAAAGAAGCACTCAATCGGGGCTCGAAAGTATATTTACAAAGGGCAAATACCGAAGATTTTGAACATTCGACCCAACAACTATGGGACGCTCTCAAGGCCCGAGTGCCTGACTTTCGCCTCTTTGACAGCCTGATGGACGGAATTCTGGGAGGGCAAAGCACCGGGCAGGTTCCGCCCATTGCACTTCGTCCCCCTTCGACCCGTCTAGCTGATTTGCGAAAAATTGGGCAAAATTCAAGAATTGCTAATCAGGTTACGAGCCGCAACGAGCAGCTTCATCCCTTGCCATTTACTAACATCAATGCGTATCGACTGCTCAAATCAGCCGCACAGGCTTATTTGTGGGCCACCAACAACGTCTATACTGGCACCATTGATTCTTACATCGACAGTTATCCAAGTTCTAACGCGGACGACGGTGATTACACACCTTATCTCCAAAACATTCTGAGTCGACTTGATGAATGGCGCGATGATTTATTGGCCAGCCATCCGTTGGCCCCAAATGTCTTTGGCATCAATTATTTGCCAGGCATTGAGCTTATCTGGAGCTACTGGGTAGAGCAGGGAATGTTGGTACAAACCATGAACGCCATCAGTTTAAGGTTTCAGAACATCTCCACCAACCAAGGCACCGATCCTTTGTCTCAACTCGATATTGACCCACTACGACCGCTGGCCAACCTGTTTTGGGGATATATTCAGGATGAACAACACACCCTGACCATCAAACGCCGCGCCTATGAATACGACCATACCTACGGATTGTCGTTGCAGGGACGAGCGGTGCCTACCTTCAAATCAGTCGATAGTCGTTCGAAGTTTCTGGAAGCTTTTCATAATTTACTACACGGCACGTCAATTTATTTCAAAGAATCTGACGACACGACCCGCATTGCCGATGCTTTTCCCATCCTCAACAACCTGCGAGAAGTGCATTTACTATTGGCCGAAGGTAACCACAATGCCTACGGAAACCTGACTTGGACGGCCCGTCAGGAAATGATGCTCCAACAGTATTTGCTGGCTCGGCCAGAAATGAGGGAGTTTTTGGGCGGCCGTATCATGGTACCTTATCGTGAGGGTTGGATGGACCGCGTAGACCGCATGAAGCAAATTCAGAACTGGGGCAGTACGAGTATTACCCATTATTACGATTTGGCGCAGTACGGTGAAATCATTCTGCTTTCAATTCGGGTGCATGACTGGTCCAACGAAGAAAGTACCATCGTAGCTGGCAGTTGGGCAACCAACTTCCGCGATAATATTCAGCGCTACATTCACTCCTACCGCACGGTTACGGGAGTGGACCTTTCGGCCGATGCTCAGCAATCCGAAGCTAGTTATATGCAGCCGTCGGTGTTGATTCAGCGTCGTTTGATGACCGAGAAAAACGGCCCGCAACGCAACAGCCGTATTGTAGGTCCCAGCCAGCCGACACGTTATTAAACAAGCTTTCACGTTTCTCTCTGAATCTATTTTTTGTAAAAAAGGATTCAGAGAGAACTCAAAACGTTTTTCAGCATCATGCAATTCTTTGACGAAAACGAGCCTTTTGATTACGATGAGCCAGTGGAAGAACCTGTAGCGCAGGACGACTGGCAGAGCCTGACCACGTTATTGGACAATGCGGATGATTTCCGCCCCTTCGATCTTACCGATAGTTGGGATACTCCGCCAGAGCGGTCATCGGCGGTCATTCGCATCATTTTTCGGCGACAGGTACCCTCATCGGCATTCCAACATTTCAGCGAAGACCCACCGACCATCTATCGTAGAACAAACACTGGAACGCCCACTACTCCGTACCTGTACACCGATGAATCGAGAAACGGCCTAGTCTTTTTGCCCGAACCCGATGCCCGCGCAATGAACATGGTCACGTGGCAGCCCACTTCAGCCACCACACACGTACACCCTGAAAGCCAAGCCATTGAATGGCTAAAACGACAGCGACAGGTAAACCCATTATTTGCTGATAACATTCAGAGAGTCCAGATGCTGATTCAGGATCAACCCTGCAAAAGCTGCCTCAACGGCCTTAAATCATCCATGGGCCAGGCGCTTCCCGCCAATGCCAATGTCAGGATTCGTTGGATAAAACCACGAAACCGCTTTGCATCATTTCAGGAAAGACGCTATCAGCCCAAGGTAAACCGTTGGTCGACACGCTGATCTGAGTCAATCACCCTTTAATTCATTTTACAACCATGCGATTTTTACCTGAAATACCGGCACGCCCACAGTACGGAACGATTCTTTTCAGCACTTGGGAAGTGCTCCTAAAAACCGTACCACTGAATGTAAAAAAAACAGTATTAATCGAACTGCGACGCCGTTCTAAACGATAAAAACTATGCAGCCTTATCACATCCCTCCCTCTCAAGCATCTCCTTCAATCAATGCTGAATTGGAAGCCGAATTTGAAACTTGGCGCGAAAGTCTCTCTGCTTTTTGGAGACGCAATAAAGCCAAAGCGCAAAAATTAGGTGCGGTAGCAGGTATTCTTGCGCGGCTGGCATCACCAGGCACCCCGTCGGATACAAAGCCACCCGTACAACATACCGCCGCTGCCGACTGGCAGCAGGTTCAGGACAAACGACGAAAAGACGGTACCGAGCAAACAACCAAAAAAGACACTCCCACAGGGGGCAAAGAGCTTGAGAACACCTTTTTGGGCGAAATTCTTACCGAAAGTTACGCCAAAAACGCACTGAATCCAGACTATGAAATGGCGGTATTGGTCAATGAGCTAAGTGGAATATACGACCGATTGAAAGAAGTCCGCGGGGTTCAGTCGATATTGGCAGAAGTCTTACTGGAGGCACTGGAACTGGAAACCTACGAGCAAAACAAAACCAAAAAATGGTCGGACATCAAAACACAGGGGTCTAAAGCCGAAAACGCCATCAAGGCCAGCGCCCGATTTGACGCCCGAAAACTTCATTTTGGCAACCCTTCCTCGCTTCAACCCATTGGCATTGAAGTACATCACTGGATTCCTTTCAAATATGCCGATTTGTTTGACAACGTCACCCTGGAACAATTGAATAAACAAACCGTTCCCCTCTCCGCGACCACTCACGCAATCGTAGGGGCGGCGATTGACAAGGCCGTTGCGGGCAAAACGACCAAAGACCAAAAGAAAACTGCCATCATCAAGGTGTTGAAAAGAATGGGGGAATTTAAAGGACAAAAAATCGTGCTCAGTCCAACTTACTTCGACTACAAAGAAGATCGGAATTTTTTACCCTCTTCCCGGGTAGGTAAAGGCGTAAAAATCGGGGTGCTGCGCAACATCCCCAACTTTAAGGCACACTTCGGACTATCGAAAGAACTGGAATTTGAAGCAGTAAATTTCTTTTGAACATGTACACTCGCGCGCTCAACGAATGGAAAGAATTTGTTCGAATTCCAAGCGTGAGTTCGGGTTCTGCTCACCGTTCTCATCTGTTTGATTGCGCCGATTGGCTGGTTAAACATCTCCAAAAGATGGGAATGCAACGGGTAGTACAACTCACTACTGGGGTAGCGCCACCCGTCGTATATGCCGAAGAGTTGATTGATACGGCCAAACCTACCTTATTGATTTATGGGCATTATGATGTACAACCCCCCGACCCACTCAACGAATGGGAAACACCCCCTTTTGCGCCTACCGTTCGGGGGGATTATCTTTACGGGAGGGGCGTTTCTGACGATAAAGGTCAACTGTTTTTACACCTTAAAGCCGTGGAAAGCCTCATGGCCGAACATCGCCTTCCCATCAATATCAAGTGTTTATTTGAAGGGGAAGAAGAAATCGGAAGCCAACATTTAAGCAATGTTTTAGGCACACACCAAGCTTTGTTTAAAGCTGATTGCGCCGTGGTGTCAGACATGCGTATGCTGGACCTGCACCAACCCGCCCTGACCTACGGCCTGCGGGGCAATATTCATGCTGAGTTGTTGGTAACACGGCATGGTACAGATCTGCATTCGGGCGTATATGGTGGAATTGCATCAAACCCAATCCACGGTTTAGCGCATATCATTGCAAAGTTACATACCTCCAAAGGACAAATAGCATTACCAAGCTTTTATGATGACGTATTCAAAATCTCGGCCGCAGAACGTACATATATGAGAAAAAATGGCCCTTCAAATGCCCAACTAAGGCAGGAGATACAAATGGCGGATGGCATAGGAGAAGAATGTTACACCGCCTACGAGCGACTTACCATTCGGCCTTCTCTCACCGTAACGGGTATTTCGGGGGGATACGAAGGAGAAGGCAGCAAAGGCGTGATTCCTCGGCAGGCCCGGGCAAAACTAAATTTTAGGTTGGTTCCTCATCAGGATTCTAACCAGGTAGCCCAATCTTTATCGCGGTATGTTGCTCAACAATGCCCATCTGGGCTACGCGTGGAAGTCTCCGTTACGGCCCAAAGCAACGCCTACCAAGTGAATCCCGACGAACGTGTTTTTCAGGCAGCGTCCTCCGCCTGTCAAAGTGTATTCGGTCGCAAACCTGTATTGCTGCGCTCAGGAGGCAGCATTCCCATCGTCAGCACTTTGGCGGGGCAATTACGACTCCCCGTGGTCATGATGGGTTTTGCTTCTCCATTCGACAACCTGCACGCGCCTAACGAAAGATTTTATATTCCCAATTTCTTTCGTGGGGTAGAAACCTCCAAACAGTTTATCAGAAACCTTGAATTCATGCACCATGCTTATCATTGATTGCCACTGTCACGCCGGAGAAGGCGACGGGCTTACGGGCCCTTGGGATACACGAGCTTCGTTGAAAAAATTCATGCAATGGTCGGCCGAAGCAGGAATTCAAAAAACGGTTTTGTTTGCCGCTTTTCACACCGATTATACCAAGGCCAATGCCCAAACCGCCCAAATCGTCGGTCGCTATCCAGCACGTTTCTATGGATTTGCGTTTGTTCATGCCGAGCGCGACCGGGGTAGAATTCATTCTATGGTGCAAACGGCCGTCGAAGAGTATGGCTTTTGCGGCATCAAGGTGCATCGCCACGACGCCCGCATCTCGCGTGAAATATGCATCGCCGCCAGGGCATTCAACATTCCCGTTTTGTACGACCCCACTGGCGAAACTTCGACTATTGAACTCATCGCAACTGAGTACCGGGACGTCAACTTTATTATTCCCCATTTGAGCAGTTTTGCCGATGATTGGCGAGCGCAGTTAGCTTTTCTGGACCTTTTGGCCCGGCACCCGAATGTGTACACCGACACATCTGGCGTACGACGTTTTGATTTGTTGGAAATGGCCTATCAACGAGCGGGTGCAAGCAAGATTTTATTCGGAACCGATGGGCCGTGGCTGCATCCTGCCGTTGAAATCGCAAAAATCTATGCTCTGAAAGCGCCACTAGAAGACCTTCAGCTCATGCTGGGAGAGAATTTTCTAAAATTAACTTCTAAAGTTAAGACAAAACAATCTACCTATTGATGCACATGTTGGATGCTTCCTGCAAAAGCCCTATTTTCGCCCCCATAAACCAACATTGATAATGAAACGTACGATTGGAACAATTCTCACCAGCATGGG
The DNA here is from genome assembly GCF_003325355.1 of Runella rosea. Taxonomy (GTDB): domain Bacteria; phylum Bacteroidota; class Bacteroidia; order Cytophagales; family Spirosomataceae; genus Runella; species Runella rosea. Next base: position 6,530,314 of record NZ_CP030850.1, on the reverse strand, counting down.
CATCATTTTTATTCTTTTTGCCTGCATCGCCTTCATGTCCGACAAAGCAGTCTTAGGATTCACGCTCACCAAATGGGAAACCCTCGTGCCTTTTGTCGTTGGAGCATTGTTTTTATTTGTGGGAGTAGGAATGCTGAACAAAGTAGCGGATTAGCGCACCAGCATTTCACATTTTTCAGTCCCTATAGGCAAACGAAAACCCCATATTTTATTGTGATTGAAAGACTTAGAGTATAAAAAAAGCGAGACAACTGCCTCGCTCCCCGTTATAAAGTTGAATAAAGTCCTGAATTAAATTTTAATCATCTTCCCGCCAGCGGCTACGGATTTGTAAATAGCTTCTACCACGCGAATGTCGCGCAGACCTTCTTCGCCAGGGGCAATCAGCGCAGTACCTTTCATGAGGGCTTCGGCATCTTCGTCGAGTTGTCGGGCCTGCTGATTTTCGAGGGGGAAATTGATTGGCCCCAGTGGGCTACTTCCTTTGTTTCCGGTGTAGCTCGAAAACGGCTCCATTTTAAACCAACCTTTTTCGCAATTGGCTTGTAAATAATTCATGTTGATGCCAAAACTGGTATGACAGGCCGCCAATGCACCGCTCGGAAATTCCAACTGGAACGTAGCCGTTTCTTCCACTTCTTTGTAAATATCGGGGCGTGTAGTATGAAACTGCGCCGTGACCGAAATCGGCTCTTCGCCCGTGGCCAAGCGCGCTCCCTGAAGAGCATACACGCCCATGTCGCCCATGACACCGCCCCCGAGGGCTTTGTTTTGTTTCCAGTGGGTAGTGCGGGCGTCAAAATATCCTGCACCGCAGGTCACCATGCGGACTTTTCCGAAGGTACTCTCTTTGGCAAATTTCTGATACGCTTGCGTATTGGGGTCATGCTGACAACGATACCCAATCGCCAATTTTACCTTGTTATCTGCACAAGCCTTGATCATGGCTTCACAATCCGCCACGCTCGGTGCCATGGGTTTTTCGCAAAACACCTGCTTGCCCGCTTTGGCAGCCCGCACCACAAATTCGCGGTGCATACTGGGCGGCAACACCACATAGACGATGTCGATGTCGGGATTGTTGGCGATTTGGTCGAAATTTTGGTAATTATAAATATTTTTATCGGCGAGATTATATTTCTTTTTCCAGGTTTCAGCTTTTGAAGGCGTACCCGTCACAATTCCTACCAACTGGCAATTCTTGGTCAATTGCAAAGCAGGGGCCAACAAATCGGTGCTGTAGTAGCCCAACCCTACCAATACCACCCCCAATTTATCTTTTTTGGGGCGCGTAGCCGAAAACAACGTATTGGGAGATATAAGCGAAGCAGCACCGCCCAAAGCAGCCTGAATGAGAAAGTCGCGACGAGAGAACATAGGAGTCAAAGTTTGGATTTCAGCTTTATGTCAAAATAAACTTTTAACTAAAATCTACTGTAAACTATCCATAATATTGCCTTCAGGGCTATTTAAAGCCTTTTTGCAATCTTAGTCTCAACTCACCATCTTTAAGGTTTTGCAACCAAAACAAGTTGATTTTTATCGGCTTTTACCACTTTCTTTCGAAAATCCACCCATGCATTAAATTCAGCCGCTGCATAGTTTCCTTTATACATCGTCATACGACGAAGGTAAACTATCCGTTCTCCATCCAAGGAAACTGTAGCTTCATAGTGTCCAAATTTGGATACGATTTTTACAGGTTCGGGGAGATACTCAAACGTATAGCCTTTGGGTACTTCAAAGCATATACTATCTGTGTCGGTGTAATTGCTAATTATCTGAAAATCATATTTCCTTGCAGGGTTTGCCGACGGAACCGTTCGGGTCTGATTGAGCAAATTGGGCGTAATAAACATTCGGGTTCCGCTTTTATTACCTACATTTCTGGCAAAAAGCTGCACTTTTTCCTCCACCGAAGGCAAAAGTGTCGGTTCTTCTTTAAAACTGAATTTTTGTATTTCAACGGTGGGTAACGTGATGCTCTGGAGTAGTCTTCTTTTTTGGTCTTCAGCATTCAGTGCGTGTAGGGCCCCCGAATGTTCCTCCTGCTGCAATCCAGTGTATAAAGTAGTCATCTCTACCACCCCTTCCGCATTTTCATTTATTTTAACTGAAGCTGTTCGGTATTGCTGATTTTCGGATGCTTTATAAACAGGGGTCTTAACCAAACGCCCGCCCTCTTCGGTCACCAAAACCACATGACGATCTTCCGTAAAACTACCCAAATACCCATAAGGATTATGCTGATCGGTGCATTCGAGCCACACGGTGTCTTTTTCAGTAGGTACACACAAAAAAACGTGATTAAATTGAAACGAAGGGAAGTCAACTAATATATCAGATTCGTCTGCACCTGCCCGTACCAATGCCAAATAAGAATTTATGCCGACTTCATGCAACATGGCTTTCATGTACGTAGTCAATGCTTTGCAATCTCCGTACCCTTTGGCGGCTACCTCCTCTGCTTTCATTGACTGCCACCCCCCGATTCCTAGCTGAATACTCACATAACGGGTACTTCCTTGTAAATATTCATAAATGAATCGTATCTTTTCGGGAGTGGATTTTAGGGTTTTTACCTTTTCTTTTAGCATACTGACCGTTTGGGCAGGCAGCGTATAACGCTCTTTGTTAAGTTCTCCGTAAAATTTCCCTAGGTCAGCCCAAGAGGAAAGGTTACCTCGATAATCATCCACGGCAAATTCGGTAGGTCCTGTATAAACACAGGGAAGCAATCGACTCAGCTCGGCGGCGTAAGGTTCTGCCTCTATCGCTTTCAGGTTGTTAACTTCCCAGGTATAAACCATTCGTTCTTCCTGCGTTGTCACATTGGCTTTGGCTTGCATATTTTGCTCCAAATACCTCAATTTCAACCCTTTGGGCATAGAAACAACAAAACTACTTTTCTCCACCGAAGTGCCCTCCTCATTGTTCAGGATTGCCTCCCATGTGGGATAAAACATCATGTTTCGGGTGGTATATTCGTACGAAAACGCCACCGTGTAGGGATAAGATATGTGTCTTAAAAGGGCTATTTTGACAAAGCTATCCTCAATCGAGTTATCCCCTGAACTTGTGCTGTAATTTTCTATTTCACTACGTTTCAGACGCTTTATTTTCTCTCCTTTTGCATCAAAAAGCTGAGCTTCGATGTCATTGACCCGCGTAAACTTATTGTAAGGAATGACGATTGCGGCCTGAGTAGCCCCTTTTTCATCCAAAACGGTCACAGCTCCCGTAATTTTGGTGGTAGCCTGACCCGCATCTTTTACATTGAATTCCGTTTGATAAAACCGAACTACACTGTGCGCTTTTTCCCTCAATTCGGCAGGCACCAAAGACACCGCATAATTTTGGGCTTGCAGTGAAACGTCCCCAAGAAGCAGCAAAACCGCTAATATCCTTTTTTTAAGTATCATTTTAACTTCTCCTTCCAACAACTGTACCCGCTTAAAGTCCTTAATTTACTTTTTTCAACACTATCTGTTCATTATGCTTGGCGATTATTGCGTCAAAGAATGCTCTTAGCAAACCATATTCTTCAGCAGTGTAGGTAGGTTTTTTGAGTTGATAACGACTTATAAGGCTTATTTTTTGTTCATTCACTGATACTGTATACGTAAACCGCCCCCCTCCCGACGGCAAGGAAACAACGCCTGTTTTGGGCATTTCAGCTACCGCATACCCTTTGGGAATCTGAAAATTTGCCAAGAAAGTTTCTTCCGTCGAATACCCAAAATCTACGGGAAAGGCTCTTTCTTCCGCTTTAAAAGGGTTTGTGGTATAGCCTTCGCCCAGCATGGGTTTGAGGTATAACAGATTGCCAGCTTTCGTCACAAAATCGGTCATTGACACATCATAGTTAGCCTCCAGTGCCATATCAATATCATTCAGGTTTTTGTATTCCGCCTTTGTAATTGTCCAGGAAGATTTTGCTTTTTTTATCTCTTCCAAAAACTTTTCCTTGCCTTCTTCTTTAAATACATTTCTGGCACTAACTGCGCTGTAGCCTCCATACGATTTCAAAAACGTTCCAGTCAATTCTCCATCTTCACTTATGCTAAAATCTGCTTTTTCATATTCCCGGTCCTGCTCAATGGGCTGAATATTAACAAAATGAGCGTCTGTTGGATGAACCAGCCATCCTATCTGATTGAGACATTCAATTGGCAAAACCCCTGCTTTCAAAAACTCATCCGTGGCATCCAATAATACATCTTTACCATCTTTGCTTATGTGCGCCACTACATAGTTGAATTTTTTGAGAAGGGCGTATGATTCATTGATTAGTCCGTGCGAACGAGTACTAAGAACCAGAGGATTGGCATCGTAGTCCATTTCACGGAGCAAAGCAATGAGCAACAAATTCATATCTCCTGAGTCTCCTTCTTTCTTCTCTAGGACCTTTTTAAGGCTTTTAGAATAGATACTTGTTTTACCATCCCATTTTACGTTGGAAGTAACATACTTCATTGCGGCCTGCCATTGCGCGGTCGTATCTGCGTTTTTGGCTTTGATGTCAGCGGCAATGCTTTTTAGAAAATTGGTCCGTTTTAGTTGCTCTCCAAAATCGCTGTCTTCCAACAACGTCTTATTCATACTCGCATAATCCAAAGAGAAATTTTTAGTATACACACCCGTCCAATTGACGCTTGCCAGTTCAAAATCAATCTTGGAAACATAATCAGAAGGCGTTGTAATATAAGGTTCATCACGAAAAGCAGGGGCATCCTTGACCACCAAACGATACAAAACAGCCCCCATATTCTCTCCGGCAAACATCGTATTGATGGGCTTGTTTTCATTAATCGCCAGCGGCAAATAACCAGACATCAACATCCGATAAAACAGCACATCGGGAATCACAATGCGGTACTCACTCCACCTAACTGGCGTGGTTCCCTGAAAAGTCCATGTTTTGGGGTTATTGGTGAGCGACATTGGCGTTGAGATGGTATAACTAAATTCAATCACTGAGCCTTCCCTAACGTTGGGCAACGTAAATTTGTATTGAGAGTAGTTATCTGACAGTTTTTCATTAAATATCATTTCTTTGGTGAGCTTTTCCTTCACCACCTGGCCGTTCACAAAGTTGTGCGTGAATCCCTTAATATCCGTCACTAACTCATCCGTTTTACCCATTCCTCGAAAAAAAGGGATACTTATTGTAGCCCGGCCCAAAGCTGATTTTTTTAAAATCTTTATCCTTCCGTGGTACGTCAGATTGATAAAAATATCACTGCTTTTATAATCATACGTGGTTTCACCATAATCATACAAAGCCACTGCATCAGCTGTGGTGTCCAATGGATATGCTTTCATAGTGACATCATCCAGAGGGATTTCCCCAAAAACAGCTTTTTTTTCTTGAGCGAACAAAGAAGCAGTAAACAAACAGCTAATGCTGAAAAAGAAGTATTTAAACATTTGTAAGGGAGTGAAATGAGCGGAATTAAGGCATAGTTGTATTATTTTCAATAATAATTTTTTCATCTCGGATTGACAAAAAATTATTAAAAAGTGCCTTATTCTTCTAATTTCATGGGGCCGTTCGAAGGCAAAAAAAAGCTAAAAAATGGGCATAAGAGGCCTCAAGAGAGGTTTTTTACCGTTTGATAACTATTTTCAATTTCAGGTAAATATCACCTAAAAAACCAAAAAAGATTTGCTACGATTCCCTAAAAATCAACCTCCAACCCTAGCAGCCGCTGCAAGTCAAAGAGGGCGGGATTGCGCTCGGCGAGCACGTTGAATTTCTCCTGCGGTGTGTAAGGGTTGCGCTTTCCATCACTTTGCGCAATTTGGTGAGAAAGCTGAATCTGACGGTTTTGGAGCTTTCGACGAAGATAACCCAATAAGGTCGGTTTGATTTCATTGAGCAGGGTTTCCTGATGCAGGTTGTCTAATACCAACTCAATGGTCATATTCTCAAAGATAAAATCACGGTTAAGCATGATCTGCTCACTCACCGCACCGCCGTTTTGTTCCCGCATTCGGGAAAATTCAGCCCAAACTTCTTTCAGCGCCTCCATCGTCACGGGAAGGTCTTTTTCTGGCAAGGCATCTAATGCTACTTCGACAGGTTTGGAAACCTGCGTAGGTGCGGGAGTATCGGTAATGGATGTACTTAAATTGACCGTTGAGCGCAGTTTTCCCAGCGGCAATCCTTTTCCATTAGGCGCATTTTGATAGGTAATGGTAGGCTCGGCCGTTGTGGGCAACGACGAGGAGGATGCGGGATTGGCATCTGTTCTATTTACAGGATTTGCCAGCGCGTTTGGCGAAGAACCGTTATTACCTTTTTGAGCAGACGCAAGCGGTACGCCGCCCGGACCTGCCCCTACGTTAGGCTTTTTTTTTTCGTCGGCCGCGAGGGCTTCCAAATCCAGCACCTCGGTAAGCTTGGCCATTTTCATGAGGCACAGCTCTACGTGCAGCCGTTGCTGCTTCGACGCTTTGTAGTTTATATCGCACTGACCGCCAATGCTCAAAGCCGATAATAAGAAGGAAAGCGACGCCCGCGTTGATTGGTCCAGGTATTTGTTCTTGGCGGTTTCTGACACTTCGAGCAACTGTACCGTGGCAGCATCTTTTGATACCAACAGGTTACGAAAATGCTCTAACATTCCAATCACAAACAAGTGTCCGTCAAAACCTTTTTTCAGAACTTCGTTAAATGTCAAAAGTGTTTCCGAGAGGTTTCCCGTCAAAAGTGCATCCGTCAATCGGAAATAATAATCGTAGTCAAGAATGTGAAGATTTTCGAGAACCTCTTTATAACGCACCGTATTGTCGGTCGAAAAAGTCACATTAAGGTCAAACATCGAAAGCGCATCGCGCAGTCCACCGTCGGCTTTTTGGGCAATGAGTTCGAGGGCTTCGCGCTCGGTTTTGATGCCTTCTTTCTTTGCAATTTGCTCAATATGGTCGGCGATGTCGCGCGGTTGAATCCTGTTAAAATCGAAAATTTGACAACGCGACAAAATCGTCGGTAAAATCTTGTGTTTTTCCGTGGTTGCTAGAATAAAGATGGCATAGCTCGGTGGCTCTTCGAGCGTCTTCAAAAACGCATTGAACGCCGCCGAAGACAGCATATGAACCTCGTCAATGATGTAGATTTTGTACTTACCCGTTTGGGGCGGATACCGTACCTGATCAATCAGATTTCGAATATCATCGACGGAGTTGTTGGAAGCGGCATCCAATTCATGCACGTTAAAAGAGGCATTGTTTTGAAACGCCACGCAAGATTCACACACACCGCAGGGCTCAACATCCTCCGTAAGACTCTGACAATTAATGGTTTTGGCTAAAATACGCGCATTGGTCGTTTTTCCCACCCCACGCGGGCCACAAAACAAAAAAGCCTGTGCAAGGTGATTGGTACGAATTGCATTTTTGAGGGTAGTGGTAATGTGCGACTGTCCGACCACCGTATCAAACGTAACGGGGCGATATTTCCGAGCCGATACTACAAAATTGTCTGCCATGGCCGCAAGTTAGCAAGTCAATGTCTGAATTCAAACAGAAAAAACAGAGAACGTAAGTAATTGAAAAGTTATCAGGAAGTTAGCATTAAATCTTCTGCTCCGTTTTTAAAACCGTCACGGTATCCCCTAACCGAATAGCCCCTTCTTGCACCACGCGCGCAGTGATACCGCCGTGTCCGCGCATGGCGTTGTAGCCTCCAGGCCCCAAAACTTCTTCCATGCGGCTGCACGGATGGCACAGTCCAGTCATCTCAAGTACAGCGTCTCCAATCTGGATGCGATGGTCTTTGAGTGCCAATAGGTTGATTCCTTGCACTACGATATTGCGTCGTGTCAATACGGGATCAATGATTCCCCGCCCCAGATACGACCCTACCGCCGCCAAATGTTCGGCTTGTATCAGCGTCACCTGACGTTTGCTATCGGCAGTACCTTTGTAGCGGTCGCCTTCTAAGCCTGTACCAATACGGGCGTAGGTTTCTTCCACAATTTTAATCTCTTGTCGCGTAGCCGTACGTAGTCCAATCCAAATCACCTCTCCCGCCTGCGGAAAGTGGCTCATCAGTTCTTTTAAAGGAGTAGGTTCATTAAACATGGTTCAAGTAGTTAGATAAATTACCTCTAATCGTACGAAAGAAAATCCTTGCAACTGCTGATTAAATCAGGGAAAAATGCCCGAAAATATGGCTCATAGAGGGCTTCATTTTCAAACAGCTCTGCTCCTGCCCGCTCAATCCCCGCCAAAAACGGATAACGTCGCGACATTCCACCAAACGACCGATTCATACCTTCCAGAAACTGATAATTATACAACCAATCGTACTTAATCATCGAATCTACCAACCCGAAAGCTTCTTGCGGCAAAACCGAACGGTGCTTTTCCAACACCCCGTACACGTACATCGTAAAGTGTTTTAGGGGCAAATGATGATAATCCGCAAAGTGTTTTGCCAGAAAATAATCAAAATACATATCCGTAATCACACCTTTATATTTGCCAAAATAGTCAGGCAATGCCTGACGACAGGTATGGCCCGACGGATGCGAATCAGTAAATGAATCAATATGACGATGCAACAAAATGCCTTGCTTGATGGAGGCGTTGTATCGGTCATTGCGCGGGTGGTCAAGGCGGCCACGGGCAAAATCGCCCAGCAAATTGCCAATGATTAATGGTTCCTGCTCAAAAGACAAATAAAAATGGGCGAGGTAGTTCATTGGCGAGGTTCGATTACGAATGACCGATTGGGTTTTGTCGTTTTGTCAGAAAAAGTGCAGAAAGTGTTATTTTAGATGGTCAATAGACAATTGGCTTTCAACATTCTCTTTCGGAATGTACCGATCTACTTCCACCCCAAACTTGCGCAAAAATTCTACCCCTTCATCAATACCGATGCCTTTGTATTCGGCATAAGAATTTAGATAAATAACCCGTTTGATTTTCATCGTAAAAATTACCCGGGCACAGGCTATGCAAGGCGAAAGTGTTACATAGAGAGTGGTTCCTTCCAGATTTGCGCCATTTTTAACGGCGTACAAAATGGCGTTTTGCTCCGCATGTAAGGCCAAAGAACAACTTCCTTTAGAGTCTCGGGGACAACCGACGCCAGGAAATTCTTCATCACAATTGTGGGTTCCCGACGGCGGGCCATTATAACCGATTGAAATAATCCGCGTATCTTTGGTGAGGACAGACCCTACCTGCGCTTTGATGCAATGCGATCGCCGCGCCAGATTTTGGGCCAATTCCATAAATATATCGTCAAAAGCAGGACGCATTTTCTTGAACATTGAGTTTAAAAGTGCCGTGTATTCGTTGTAATTCGTACGTAATGAAAGACAAAGTAACAAATAAGAAAGGTATGCAGCGTAGTCTCGCATGGGTTTTGTTGTTTTTTATCGTGCAATCTACCCTCCCAACGCCGTGTTTCTCGCAGACCCAAACCATCACCCTAAAATCCGAACGGCTCAACGTACAGCCCAAAGGTTTTTTTATCGTCGAAGTCATTGACAGCCGCCCCATCACTACCAATATTGGAACGGTTTGGAGTAAGCCACAGCCCCTAACCGCCGTCCTCCAGGGAGGGGTAGCTCCCTCCATCGACAAGTTGTTGCGACGGCATTTCAACCCCGCCAACACCGACTCCCTAACCCCTATTATCCTTGTGATCAAAGAATTACATGTAAGAGAAACCCTACTCCCTCCCGCCAAAGTGACTGGGAAAATCAAAATGAATCTGAGCTTTGAAACGTACCGTGATGGTAAACGAGTCTTTCTTACTGGCGGCAATGCCACCACGACCTACACCCGCAGCGGGGTTCCGCCAGAAGATATCATTGAGCCCCAAATCAGGCGGTTGTTGGAAAATGAATTGAAGGGGTTTAGTAAATGGTACGCCCAAAGCGTGAATGTCTCCGATATTTTTGCGAAAAGTGTCACCGTTATTATCGAAGATGATAGCCTTATAGCGCCCGCCAAAGCCGACTCACTGGTGTATTATAACCCCAATCGGCCGCTTACATGGTTGGATTTTCAGGGTGCTCCCAGTGTGTTTAATCGGTGGGCAGCACAGGTATTTACGAGTTTCGGATTTGAGGCTCGTTCCTCCGTCAAAAATCGCACCGTAGAGCTACGAGTTCGGACGAAAGTTTGGATTGACAAAACCATCTCATGGGTTCGGCCCGATTCTAAAAACGACTACGTTCTCGACCACGAACAGCTTCATTTTGACGTAACTCGCGTCACCGCAGAGCGCTTTAAGCGAAAAGTACAAACCATGACGTTTTCTGTCGAGGACTTCAGTAGTGAGATTCAATACCAATATCTGGAATATTTTCGGCTTCATACGCAGCTTCAGCAGCAATACGATGACGAAACCAACCACGGAATCAACCAAGGAATGCAGGCAAGTTGGGTAAAAAAAATACGCGACGAATTGCGCAGTTATGGGATAAAACCTTCGGCGAAATAGGGTTAATTTTAATCCATAAAACAGAAGTATTAATAGAAAAAATAGCGCAAAAGTAAGTTTAGGAGAATATCGGCTTTTAAAGTAAAACCTTTAATCCTCAACTTAGTATCTTGTGAAAACTCTCTTTTTCTCCGCTATTCTATGGGGGGGACTCACCTTACCCCTATTTGCCCAACAAATTTCCAAAGAAGAGCTCCTTTTTCTAACCCCCGAATGGAAGGGAGAACGCTTTGCCGACGGTCGCCCCAAAGTTTCCGATGCGCTCCTCAAACGCATGAGGCTCGTCACGCATGAAGAAGCATGGGCGGTGATGAAAGGAGCCAACTATAAATTTCAGTACGCTGAGGGGTGGCAATGCATCAACCCCGACAGCGTGTTGGTTGGACGGGCCTTGACCGCAACGTTTATGCCCGGTCGGCCAGACGTTCACCGCGTGATTGATAAAAAAGGACACGAAAAAGACGGGCGCATCAAGTCCCAGAATTCATGGCCGATTGACCTGCTCGTCAAAGGCGATGTGTACGTAGTGGACCAATTCGGAGCGCACGAAAATGGCCCTACCATCGGCGATAATTTAGGAAATTCCATCTACGCCAAATCAGGCAACGGCATTGTGTACGAAGGTGCCATTCGCGACATTGCGGGGCTGAAAGAAATCGGCGGTTTTACTTCTTTTTTCCGCACTTATCACCCTTCACACCACCTCAACAATCCTGATGGTGAACTGAATACTACCTTGGTGGGCATTAATCACCCTACGCGCATTGGCAAGGTAATGGTCATGCCCGGCGACGTCGTGCTGGGGCGCGACGGGGCCGTTACATTTATTCCACCACATTTGGCCGAAAAGGTGGTAACTACTTCAGAAATCGTGCGTTTGCGCGATATGTTTGGCCATGAACGGCTCCGCGAGCAAAAATACACGGCAGGACAAATCGACAATCGCTGGTCGGACGAGATTGAAAAAGATTTTTCGAAATGGCTCAATTCACACATCAACGAGCTTCCAGTACCGAAAGAACAAATTCAGGAATATTTGAAAAATCGCACTTGGTAAATTGTTAACCCTTTTCCTTCCATTTTTAACCTTTCAACAATCCAATGACCTCCCGCCGCGACTTTTTAACCAAAAGTGCCATTACCACCGCTCTGGGCCTTTCAACCCTCAGCAGTTATGGCCAAGGACTTGAAACTGCGCTCCACCGCACACCCCAATCTTCAGCCCCTTCTGATTTAAAAATCACCGATATTAAATGCGGTTTTATCCGCAACGGGCACAGTTTATTTGTTAAAATTTATACCAATCAGGGTATTCACGGTTGCGGTGAAGGTGTTGATGCAACGCCCGGCACGTACCATCTGGTCAAAATGATGGGCGAGCGTATCAAGGGGAAAAATCCGCTCAATGTACACCGCTTGTTTGAAGATGTGCGCCGCGCTGGTTTTTTTGAAGGAGCGCAGGCGGGGATGTACATTGCGGTTTTGTCGGCGGTTGAGTCTGCCCTGTGGGATTTGGCCGGCAAAGCGCTCGGAATGCCCGTGTATCAGTTATTGGGAGGAAAATTTCGGGACAAAATCCGCGTTTATTGCGATACCGGTGCGTACAGAACCACCCAAACAGGCCCTGCCGCCTTTGCCGAAAGCGCCAAAGCCGCCGTAAAAATGGGATTTACCGCCGTAAAATACGACATTGACGAGCGCAATGACCCCAACAAGTACGACGCTTACAACTGGACCGCAAGCAATGGGGAATTGGAACGGATGTATAACCAAATTGCCGCCGTGCGGGAAGCCGTTGGGCCAAAAATCGACATTTGTGTAGACATGCACGGTCGCTATGATACCACCACTGGCAAGCGCGTAGCTAAGATGATGGAACCGTTAAAATTATTGTTTTTGGAAGAACCGTTTCCCGCCGAAAACCCCGAAGCCTATAAGACCGTCCGGGACTCTACCCAAACGCCCATCTGTGCGGGTGAAAACCACTATTTGGCGCACGGCTTCCGGAAACTGTTGGAATTGGGGGCGGTAGACGTGGTAATGCCCGATCTCCAAAAAGCTGGCGGGCTGGGCGAAGGCCAGCGCATTGCCAACCTCGCCAACTTATATTACGTGCCGTTTGCACCCCACATGGTGGCTTCGTATTTAGGAGCTATGGCTTCGAGCCACGTATGCGCTTCGGTGCCTAATTTTTTGATTTTGGAGTGGCAGATTTATTTCCACGAAGAACCGATGTTCAAAGAAATCGTAACGTTTGACGGGCCGATGGTGAAAGATGGGTATATTCCGCTTTCCGAAAAACCGGGTGTCGGCGTGGAAATCAATGAAGAAGGTATGCGTAAATACGCTCCAAAAGGGGTTCCTTTCTTTGAATAAGCCCTGACTATACCTCAAACAAAAAGCCCCGAAAATCGGGGCTTTTTGTTTGATAAATGTACTGTACTCAATCCAACCTGCCTTTATTCAGCTCATCCTGCCATTTTTTCAGCTCATCCCATTTGCCATCACGGGCCAAAGAAGCTTGTTCTGGCCAAGTAGTAGGGTCATGAATCTGAAAACGCGGACCAGCCGCATTCAAAATTCCCTTGATAGATTCAGCGGGCGTTTCGGCCAACTGCGCAAACGTCAAAATCCCTTGTTGATTAAGAAGTTCAGCAATTTTGGGTCCAATGCCCTCAATAATTTCTAAATCGTCGGGTTCACTCGGAATTACGGGCACAACTCTAAGGCTTTCTGGTTGAACAGGCTCTGGGATTCGGCCTGGAGCAGGCGTTGAGACTGCCAACTTACTCTTGTGGCAATCATTGAGCTCTTTGTGACGCGTATGAACGTCGGCTTCTAGACTAGCCAGTTCTACCGCAAAAGTACGGCGGGCTATCCACCAGCCAATATAAGCCGCCAAGGCCAACAGGGCGAGGGCTTCAAATCCTGCAATCCAAAAGTTCTGACTTATGGGAGTAGCTTGTAGTATAATCATGGTGATTAATCTAATTTGAGGGTAAAACCATTAATGTGTACGGCCCTTGTTGAGCTCATCCTGCCATGTTTTCAGCGCGTCCCATTGGCCGTCGCGGGCTAGTGCCGATTGCTCAGGCCACGTAGCAGGGTTATGCATTACATAACGGGTGCCAGCAGCCACCAATATTTCTTTGATCCGCTCGGGTGAGGCTTCGGCCAACTGAGCAAACGTTAAAATCCCCTCCTGATTAAGCAGTTTCTCAATTTTCGGTCCAATCCCTTCCACTACTTTCAAATCATCGGGCGTAGTGACAACAGCGGGCGTGGGAAGCGGAGCTACAACAGCAGCGGCCTTTGCGACGGGCGGAGTAACCGCGATTACTTCTTTTTTGCTTTGTTGACATTCATCAATATCGATTTCGAGCGCCTGCAATTCCGCTCGTAAACTATCGGCCTTACTTTTTGCCGAAATATAGCCAATGATATAGCCTAATATAGCTGCTATCACCAGCATCAATAGGTGTTGCCACCAGGCATCTCCCGAGGCAAACGGATTAAAATGTGAGTACATAATATAAATAGGAGTTTTACCGAATTGACAAATTTATTGTACAATAATACTTACCCGACGGTTGGCTTTACGGCCCTCAGGAGTATCGTTGGAGGCTTTTGGTTGCGACTCGCCTTTTGCATCAGTCACCAACTGGGCTTCTGGGATTCCTCTCTTCATTAATAATGCCTTCACACTGCCTGCCCGGTTTTTAGAAAGCTTCAGGTTTGTTTCATCCGTACCATCGTTGTCAGTGTGGCCCGTTAAGGCAAGCTTTTTATCCTTATTAGCCGCTAGGTATTTGATTGCCTCTTCGATAAACTTCTCATTCTCGGGCGTTTTGATATAATCAGCTTTGGCGGTTTTGAAGTACAAATCCATGGTTTTGAATACATTTTCGTATTTCTCCGCCGCGGCAAGCGCCTCTTCTGTTTTCGGAATCATCAAGCTGTCAAACCCAAACTCCATCCCGTGCGTAGAATCGTCGGCGCTGAATGTTAAGTCAATCAATTTACTTGCCGTCACCAACTGACTTCCGGGCACTCCCGCCTGTACCAAATACTGTTTCAGGGCATCCGCGCGCGCCAATCCCAAATCAGGGAAGGAAGTGGTGTTTTGTTCAATAGAAGAATAAAGCCCCGTAATTGTCAGTTTTCGACCAGAATTTGCTTTAAGGTAAGCCGCCAATGAGTCCAATTCTTTTTTAACATTGACATAATTAGGCTCGGGCATTGACTTTTTAAAGCCAAAATTCATCGCCGATGATAAACTAAGATTGTTTCCATCCACTATACTGAGGGCAGGGATAGAATAACCAGCGGGCGCAGCGGTACTTACTTCGGGAGGACCGTCACATAACAATTTGATTTTACAAACATGCCAGTAAGTAGACCCGCCCATCCAGCCAATGAGCAAAATCCACGCAAGCGTTTTGACACTTGAAGCCATAGAGATAAGAGGTTAAAAAGGGAAGAATAGAATAACAGCACTTATGACTGTGAAAATAACAATAAGTATCTCAATAACAATGATTTTCACAAAAAGCAATAAAAATAGTACAATAAAATACCTTAAACGTTATTGGTAAGAAAACAGGAAATTAGAGTGTAGAATTACTCTATTTCAACAAAATATAAACAAAATATAATTTTGTATAATATATAACAAAACGTATTTTATATATAACTTTTTACATTCAATACGCTATTTAACAAATAAAAACAGAATATATTTTGGTTTGATGGCAAATCATATACCATTCATCACTAAAAAATATCCACTCATCCAATTTCACTTTCCGAAGTCGCAGCAACCCTGCACCTTTGCAGTGTCAAAAAAGGAATAACAGCCAATAGCAAATGCTAAATCGTTAAATTAAAACAAAGTACCCATTATGAAAACGTTCATCATCACCGCCGCTTTAAGTGTTTTATCACTTGGACATATTGCCGTAGCTCAAGATGGAAAGAGCCTCCGCACACAAAATCAGATTGTAGAATTGTTGGCTTCTTTGCCAACGCAAGATACGTATACACCAACGGCCCCCGTTTTTTCACTCAACGATCAGCGCCTGATTTCTCTACTCCCAACAATGGATACAGTCGTAGAAACCAAAATCAGCATTGATGAAAAAACGGTGATTGCCAAACAAACAACTGACACCGTAGTTGCCCCAAAGACAGAAGTAAAAGTTGAGATTCGTCGTACTGGCGATAAGTAATCAACTACCTTCAAAACGAAAAAAGCCGCTCAGTGAGCGGCTTTTTTCGTTTCTATACGTTCAGATTAATACAACTGAGACGCTATTTTGTAAATATTTTCAGACTTGCCCATCGTATAAAAGTGCAGTACGGGCACACCAAACGCCATCAATTCTTTGCATTGCTGCGTACACCATTCAATTCCTATTTGTTTGGCCTGCACGTCATTTTCGCAAGCTTCGACTGCTTTGACAAAATCGTCGGGCATGTGTAGATAAAAAATACGCGGCAACACACTCAGTTGTTTTTTGGTTGAAAGCGGCTTTAAACCCGGAATAATCGGAACCGTAATGCCCGCTTCTCGGCAGCGCTTCACAAACTCAAAGTACTTGCTGTTATCAAAAAACATCTGCGTCACAATATAATCCGCTCCCAGCGCAATTTTTTGTTTTAAATACTCAAAATCAACATCGAAATCAACGGCTTCAAAGTGTTTTTCAGGATACGCCGCCACCCCAATGCAAAAATCCGTTGGTGCTAATGCTTCTACGCCTTCGTGCAGGTATTGGCCTTTGTTCATGTTGGCCACTTGCTCCACCAATTGACTCGCGTATTCGTGGCCGTTTGTTTTGGGTTTAAAGGTCTTGTAAGGCTTGGCGGGATCACCGCGCAAAACCAACACATTATCAATGCCCAAATAGTGTAAATCCATCAAAAAATCTTCGGTTTCTTCCCGCGTAAATCCCCCACACAGTACGTGAGGAACCGCATCCACGCCAAATTTGTGCATGATTGAACTGCAAATCCCCAAAGTTCCGGGACGTTTGCGCGTTACAATGTGTTTGACGGTTCCGTCAGGAAGCATCTGTTCGATGTACTCTTCCCGGTGGTACGTAACATCAATAAATGGAGGTTTAAAATCCATTAATGGCTCAATATTGGCCAATAACTCCTTGATACTGCTCCCTTTAAGTGGTGGAATAACTTCCAGTGAAAACAAAGTTTTTCCGTTGGCCTGCTGAATGTAGTCGGTAATTTTGGTCATGCGTGCTGTTCATTTGGAAAGCAAAGATACACAAGTGGTCGATTATCTAGCCTAAAAAGTGCCTCCTGCGTTTGTAGGATAACAATTCAGGAAAAAAAACATTCACTAAAGCTAAAAACTCCCGCAATTCAATTGCATTTATCCGCAGAAAACAGTACTTTTGCGGGCAATTTTTCTGATAAACTCGCTTTTTTGAATGAAGGCCGATAAGCCGTCCGCTGGAAAAAGCTACAATTTTACTAAAACAATGACTAATGAGTTAATCAAACTGGTAGATGCTGAATTCGCTGGAAGACGCGACAGCCATCCTGCATTCGGTGCTGGAGATACTATCAGCGTTCACCTTAAAATTATTGAAGGTGCCAAGGAACGTATTCAGGTATTTACCGGAACCGTTATCCAACGTCGTAACAACGGCGGAAACGGCGAAACGTTTACAGTTCGTAAAATTTCAAACGGTGTAGGTGTTGAGCGTATCATTCCTATTTTGTCACCAAGCGTTGACAAAATCGAAGTAATTCGTCGCGGTAAAGTACGTCGTGCACGTTTGTTCTATCTTCGTGGTAAGCAAGGAAAAGCCGCTCGTGTTAAGGAGAAGAAATAATTTCCTTTCACAGAGTGGTCATAAAAAGCTGTCTTTAGAGGCGGCTTTTTTTATACCTAATTTAACCCCCAAGACCCACAATGACGATTTCATTTTCAAAATACCAAGGTACCGGCAATGACTTCATCATGATTGATGATCGCGCCGAACAGTTTCCTGTCGATAAAAACCTGATTGCCTTTTTGTGCCACCGCCGTTTTGGCATCGGAGCCGATGGACTTATCTTATTACGAAATGCCGAAAACTATGATTTTCGGATGGTATATTTCAACGCCGACGGGGGCGAAGGCAGTATGTGCGGCAACGGCGGTCGTTGTACCGTTCGTTTTGCCCAGGATTTAGGTCTGTTTGAGGAAAACACCACGTTTATTGCCGTAGACGGTGAGCACAAAGCAGTAGCATGTGAAGAAGAAATATTCCTCAACATGATTGATGTATCGGGCATTCGACACGACGGCAACGATGATTTCATGAACACGGGCTCTCCACACTTGGTAACCTACGTAGAAGATATCGAAACCGCCGAAGTCTTCAATGAAGGCAAAAAAATCCGTTATGGCGATGTCTATGGTCCTCTTGGCGGCACTAACGTCAATTTTGTGGAAGTACTCAACGAGGATTCACTATACGTTCGCACTTACGAGCGCGGCGTCGAAGACGAAACCTACTCCTGCGGCACTGGCGTGACGGCCTGCGCGCTGTCGGCCCATGACCGGTTACAGATGGAATCACCCATCAACGTCAAGACACGGGGCGGAAACCTTCGGGTCTCTTTTGTGGCCCAAGCTCCAGGAAAATTTGATAATATTTACCTCATTGGTCCCGCCATCAAAGTGTTTGAGGGCGTGTTCAAAGTAGATGATTTATAGACCTTGCCCCTTCTTCTGAGTTAAGATTAACTGGTCAGAAGAAGGGATTTTTTCCACACCATCCGTAGAAAGTAGATTGTGCAAATCACAACCCCTACTTGCAAGATGTAGTCCAAAATATACATAGGTTGGGCAAAAATAGCGGCAGGAGAAGAATAGTAAGGACTTTTGAGCCGCCACCACAAAGAAGGGTGGACAACCGATAACACATTGAATAACAGAAACATAACAATTTCTTTTCGATTACTAAAATCAACCCAGACAAACGTAAGCGGCAGAAGGAATATAAATATATAGCTGCTGTAAGCACTTTGCTGCACAACCATCATGGTGCCGTATACCACCACAAAAACCGCCGAAAAAGCCCGAACGAAATCCACTTTTTGCAGGCGATACGCTAAGCCGACACCCACGCCCACTGTAGTCAATAAGCCTAACCAATTCCAACCTTTGGCCCCCGCATGGAGCATCCCAAACGTAAGCGGATTAAGAATTGAAAGCCAATTGGGTGCGCGAAGGGTAGCGGCTTCGTGCAAGGGTTGCTCCAACCACAGAAATTCGGTAAAATAATACAAAGCCCCTAAGCATAAAACCCCCGCCACCACAGCCGCTACAATCCATTTGACAGGCTTAGGAACCAAGAACAACAATGCTGGGCCAACCAATATAAAAACCGCTTTGGTAAACATAAAACCAACCACAAGTCCTACCCCAAACCATTCCACACGCTTGGTACGTTGCCATACCAAATATGCACTTATGAGCAAAAACCACATCCACTCATCTTCCTGCCCACCAAACACACAGAACACCAACGACCCAGGTAATAATAAGTAAATCAGGCTTTTAAAAATTCGCTCACTACTTGGCAACAGTGCTCGATAATACCGATTGGTGGTCCACAATGCGCCACCTTCGATAAGAATCATGATGAAAATAATCGCTTTTTTATCCATCCAAAACCCCAATGCCAACGCGTTTACGTATGGAAAGAAGGGGGAATACATACAATAAAAATCGCGGTAAACCATCTTGAGTTGTACCGCTTCCCTAGCCTGATTATAAAAACCATCAAGGTCTGAAAATGGCGTAAAACCAATGATAACGAAGATGACGATAAAGGGTACTAGCCGGGTAGCCACCCAAACGCCACCGAGCAATAATCGCTCATTTTGACGCGCAATCCACTGTTCTATTGCGGTCCGATAGGCAAGTAAAATACCCACCAGACTTATACAAATCAGCGATACAATGGTTTTTGCAACAATAACGAGCATTAATTAAATGTTTGATTTACGATTTTAAATTTATGATTGGGTCAAAAACCCTAAATCAACCTCCTCAAGCGAAGCGCGCCTTTTGATATACTTTCAGAAAATACCATCCATAACAGGCCACATTTAAAAGTTGTAATGTATACTCCAACAGGAATAAAGGCTCACCTAACACGGTTATGTCGTCGTAGGTTGGGCTATTCAAATGCGTAAAGAGGAAAGGCTGCACCACAAGCAACGCGTTGAAAAGCAACAAAATGACCACATCTCGGCTTTTTTTCCAATTTACCAACTCCATCACCAAAGGAAGCATATACGTAAATACGTAATACCCAGGAGAACTGAGCTGGAAAATAGTCATGGCAATGTAGGTCGCTAAAAATGCCAAAGGCAAAGTCTGCTTCAATGGCTTATGCCGAGCAAAGTACAACATCCAAACTGCCGAAGAAAGCGTAATCACCATCCCAATCCAACTAAAAGTGGGCAGGTCGGGCGCGTTTCCTAGCAGCGCGGTGATGAGTGGCCTAACTACCGTAAATAGGTTGGGTGTCAACAAGTTGGTGGTCATTTGTAGGGGCATCAAAAAATCCATCCCCATCAATAAATACAGAATAACCAACGATGGAACACCGACCAGAATCATCCCCAATAGGAAAGACCAGCGTTTTTTCAGCAAAAACCATAATGGAAATAACCAAAAACCAGCAGTAGCTTTAATAACAATCAATCCCGCCGAAAAGCGAAGTCCAAGCCCTAATCCGTCGTCTTTGGTCCGTAAAAAGTAATACAACATCCAAACCGCAATTCCCCACAACCAAATATCTTCCTGTCCACCCAACAACACCATTACTGCGGGCGCAGAGAGCACCACATACAGCATTATTGACTTAAACGCATTGGTTTGCAATGACTTGTAAGTGCGATAGGTACCCCAAATAATGGCGGCTTCGATCATCACCATCAACAACACAATGGCTTTGGGAGTATACCAAAGCAAAATAGGTAGGGTAATAATGTACGAAAACAGCGGAGCGTGGTAAGAAGCAAAATCTCGATAGACCAAGCCGCCTTGGTACGCCACGGTGGCTTTGCCCCAGAAAAAAGGCACATCGCCGCGCGGTGAATAATTCATTACTACATACACCAAAATGAAGGGCAACAATCTGAACAAAATAAGCCCAAAGCCCAGAAGGCGATTTTCTTGCTGCTTTTCTTGAATTTGTTGCCAAAAAGAATCCGAACGAGCGCCTAACCAAATAGCCACAGACGAAAACGCAATCAATACTAACTTTATATAAAATACCGTAAGTGTTGACATATCGCCTCTATTTCTCGCCCACTATCAAAAATTGTTTCCCCAAAACCCACCATGTAAAGGGCATCGACAGGTAGAGTTTCACAAGCAATGGATGAACAGGTAAGCCTCCCCTAAACGACAAAGGTAAAAACCGCGCATGTGATTCACTGATTTTGAATCCAGCTCCGTACAGATGTTCCTCCACTCCCAATTCTGAAAGAACAACGGTGTGGTCTGCAAAATCAAAATATTGCTTATAACAATATTTAAAATTAGGCCCGATAATCCCGATTTTACCTCCTGGTTTGAGTGATTTATACATCCTTTCTAAAAAAAACGCCACTTCCTCCTGGCTGTGAAGGTGTTCCAGAAAATTTGAAATAAATACCGCGTCAAAATAATTTTCGGGCAAATCCACTTTCAGAATATCGCCAATGATAAGGTTTACCTCTGGAGCCGCGTAATTTTTAATGGCATCAACTATGTCTACCGTCCATTTTTCGGGGGAAGGAACCGCATTGATAAACTCACACATCCCACCCGCCGAGTCCAAAATGCGTTGTGGCTTTCCTAGTTTATGATAAAAATAGTCAGCGATTATATTCCAAATCACTTTCTTCTTTTCGTGAGCTACTTGCTTAAAGCGGTATTGGTAAATTCTCTCGTAATTCATTCGGGTTTTAAAAGCGTTTAATAGTTAGTAGGGCAAAGAAACGACCCTTTAAAAGATTATACAAATAATGTGTATTTGTGTCTGTACAAAACGAGCTAAAAATGAGCGTTATTATTCCATTACGACTTCCTGCAAAACCTCGATTAGTTGTTTGATATGAAGATTTTCTCCCTTCAACGTAAAATCGGCCTGCGAATAAAAAGGTAAACGGTCATGGTATTTTTGTTGAAGGTTCTGCAAAAGTTGCGTATCGTGTTTACGGTAGGTAGGCCGGTCGTTGGATGAATGCCGTTGAATACGAGCTACAATTTCCTCGGGCGACACATCCAGAAATACGCTGATACCGTTTTCTTTGATGTACGCCATGTTGTCATGAAAATAAGGAATTCCTCCGCCCGTTGCCACAATCAATTTGGAATCGGGACGAATCGCCCGCAGAATTCGAGCTTCGGCCTCCCGGAAATAAGGCTCTCCTTTTTGGGCAAAAATATCATTAATGCTCATGCCTTGTTCTTTGACAATGAGCACGTCTGTATCCACAAAACGGTACCGAATATGCCGAGCCAACTGTTTGCCAAGCGTCGTTTTCCCCGACGAAGGAAGGCCTACTAAGAATATGTTTTTCATAGAAGCGAGAAGTGAGGAGTGAGGAGTCAGAAGAAAATCTTCTCACTCCTCACTCCTGAACACTGATATTACAATTTACCGACAACCCCTTCTTTATCAGGCGTATTATTATAGTGCCATTTTCCTTTAACGGTACCGTTGTCGAGCAGCCACACGCCCGGATTGGAGCGCGAAATGGTTTTTAAAACGGTGCCATCGGCAAAGAAATAAGGAACATCCAGCGCGTAAGCTTTACGGATTTCCTGAATTTCTGCGTCGCTGTTAGAGGTTAAAATCAATGATTCAATATCGCTGCCTTTCAGTGAATTCACCAAAGAACGAATCTTAGCCAAACTAGCGCCGTTGAGGTCTGGGCCGTTTTTAATGATAATGATGAGCTTTTTCCCTTTGAAGGTTTCTTGCGTAAAATCGCCCTCATTGTTCCAGACTTTATAATCCGTAATCTTCGGCTTGGCATTTTCGTTGATAAGCACCATTTCTTTGTACTTATAGGTGGTATCGGTCGGAAACTTCTCAAACTCTTCAGATTTACCGTCTTTTTCCATGATGTATTTGTAGCGCAACGGCTCCGAAGGCTGCATCAATTGCGGAATGTTGTTACCGATTTTGTAGGGCAAAAAATCAAAAGGCGGCAGGTAGCGAATAGCATAAATGGCCAAAGCCAATGAAAAAATGGCCGAAAAGCCCACCAACGAGCCAGTCAAAAGATTTCGGAAAACTTTTCGTTGCCAAATGAGGAACAAAATCAGCACCAACAGGATAATATCTTTCGTAAAAGAAGTCCAAGGTTTGAGTTTAAGGAAATCACCGAAACAGCCACAATCGGTCACTTTGTTGTAATAAGCGGAATAGAACGTCAAAAACGTAAAGAAAATAATCAGCGCTAAGAGAATCCAATTCACCAGTTTGAGCCGCCACGACACGAGAAGCGCCACGCCCAAAATCACCTCAGCGGCGCACATCAACACTGAAAAATACAACGCATAAGGCACCAAAGACATCCAAAAATCGTGCATCGCGGGAAAATCGGCGGCAAAAACTTCAAAATATTCTTCAAGTTTGATTTGAGTACCAGCCGGGTCATTGAGTTTGACCAATCCCGAGAAAATAAAAATGCCCCCAACCAGGAAGCGAACAATGTGGGCTACTATTTTCATTAATGAGTGGGTTCGTTATTTATCTTTTGAAATTTTAAAAAATCATCAATCATAATCACATCTCCCAAATCCTGAGGTCTTTGGGCTATCACTATACCGTGAACAACAAAAATTCGTTGTTTTCTAAATCCATGATACTTTGCGAATAACAATTTCCCTTTTGAGCGATTTTTCTATCCCCATAAATGCCCTAAATTTGGCTCTTTCTTCAAAGAACCGCACAAAGCACTCATCAGGTGTTTACTGTAGCCCCCCGTTGAAGCATCGCCTCATAAGGTTCGTTCAAATGGTTATTTTACGCTTCATAAGAGGCTCCTTTTGTTGAGTTGCACAAATTTCAAAAATCAGGCCAGAAAAGAACCCTAGTTAGTCTTAAACTGCCAAGCCTAGTTTTATAAGGCAAAAAACCGAATAATTGATAATATCCTGATACCCTGACTTTACACCTTCAGAGATGATGGTTACACCTTCATTATCTTCTATCTGCTTGATTCTGAACAGTTTCATTAAAACAATATCCGTCATACTGCTCACGCGCATATCGCGCCAAGCTTCGCCGTAATCATGATTTTTGTTAAATAGCAATTCATAGACCTCATTCATCTGAGCATCGTACAGTTCAGTCAGTTCGGCGGCCGTAAAATCCGTCCTTTTGTTATCCCCTAA
This sequence comes from Runella rosea, assembly GCF_003325355.1. GTDB lineage: Bacteria > Bacteroidota > Bacteroidia > Cytophagales > Spirosomataceae > Runella > Runella rosea. The sequence continues at coordinate 6,506,429 of NZ_CP030850.1, read as the reverse complement.
CTGAATCTGAATCAGGGCCATAACGCAATAATTAATGATTCCGATAAATTCTGGAACTTCCCCTTCGTCTACTTTCGAAAAGCCATTTTCCTGCAACGTCCGGATGCGCTGCGCTTTGATAAAAATTTGGTCCGTAATAGACGGCAATCGCAAAATTCTCCACGAAGGGCCGTAGTCTTGGTTTTTTTTAGTGAAAATATCTTTGCAACGAGTCATTACACTCCGATATTCGCGCTCGGTTTTACTTTGGTCATTCATAGTCATTAGATTCACGTCAAAAAAAGGTCATGTGTGGTGTATCCGTCATTTATTGTTTTTCATCAATTTCATGACTTTCCGTGGACTACAAATGACAATTCGTGACTTTTTCGCCGCTAAATTATGAAAAAAACGCTGAACATCGGTGGTAAATTACTGGACTTGTCAACGCCGCAAGTCATGGGAATCATGAATATTACCCCTGATTCATTTTATTCAGAAAGTCGAGTTAACCAGCTCGACGAAGCTTATAAGAAAGCGGAACGTATGCTTTCGGAAGGGGCTTCGATACTTGATTTGGGTGGACACTCCACCCGACCAGGTGCCGATGCCGTTAGTGAGCAAGAAGAACGTAAACGCATTTTGCCCGTGGTAGAAATGCTTTGCAAACACTTCCCCAATGCCATCCTTTCCATTGATACCTTTCGGGCGTCGGTAGCGCGACAAGCAGTAGAAGCGGGCGCGCATATCATCAACGACATCGCGGGTGGGAACCTTGACCCACAGATGTTTGAAACGGTGGCGGCCCTCAACGTTCCGTACATCCTGATGCACAGTCGCGGCACGCCCCAAACCATGAAAGATCTCAATCAATACGAGGATTTGGTGACGGATGTGTTGCAGGAACTACAGGCGAAAATTTATCAACTTCAACAGTTGGGGGTCAAAGATATTGTGGCTGATATGGGATTTGGGTTTGCCAAAAACGCCGACCAAAACTACGTCTTATTGAACGAACTAAGATCGTTCCAAGCGCTCAATGTGCCCATTCTGGCGGGGGTTTCGCGCAAGTCTATGATTTGGCGAAAACTTAATATTACGCCCGACCAATCGCTCAATGGAACAACCGTTTTGAATACCGTGGCGCTGCTCAACGGTGCAAGTATTTTACGCGTACACGATGTAAAAGAAGCGGTTGAAGCGGTAAAATTGGTGGGTTTGCTTCACGGAAAATGGTAGGCAGTTAGACTTTTCAAGTGTATTCTCTGCGATCCGTACACTTGAAAAGTCTAACTATCAAAGCAATTCTTTATACACTTTTTGCAAAAAACCTTCACGGTATTTTTCACTTAAAGGAATTTGAGCGCCCCCTATTACAATTTGATTATCAACCACTTTGTAAATCTTTTCGTGATTGACAATGTATGACAAATGAACCCGACTGAACTGATTCGGCAACGATTGTTCCAAGTCTTTCAGCCGCTTATACGTAATAATGCGCTCAGTGGAAGTCACCACTACGACATAGTCTTTCAGGCCTTCGATGTACAAAATATCGTTTAGCCTTACTCTGATAAAGTCTTTGCCTGATTTAACAAAAATAGAATCCAGATGAATATTTACTTTGGAAGTAGGCTCAACCTTTTTTACCTTCAAAACCGCTTTTAAAAATCGTTCATACGTAACGGGTTTAAGCAGGTAATCAACGGCATTTTTGTCGTAACTCTCCACCGCAAAATCTGAATATGCGGTTGTAAAAATCACTTTTTGGTCAATTGGCAGCAATTCTTTCAATTGCATTCCCGATAAATGAGGAAGATTAATGTCTAAAAAAATCAAATCGACGGGTTGTTTTTCAAGAAAAGTCAAAGCTTCTATTGCATGGTAGGCACAACCCGCCAACGAAAGAAACGGAACCTGCGCCACGTGACTTTCCAACAATTGTACCGCCAACGGCTCATCATCCACGATTAAACAAGAAATAGACACGTCAGAATCTTCTTTTTTGGTACAAAGATTTATCCAGCGAATATTTTCCTGCACCTATCAACAAAATCGTTATGTAAGGAATCAGGAACAGAAGCGCGTGTTCTTTCTCACTCAGCGGCTCGCCTGCATGCATCATAAAGGCCACCACTAAAAAATGGATAATTTCAATCAAACAGGCCACCCGGGTCCATAGCCCAAGCATGACCAAAATCGGTGCAATTACTTCTCCCACCACCGCCAAGGCGTGCGAAAACTGCGCACCCACGTGCAGTGGGTCGGGAAAACCAGAGGCACCGTTCAAAAAACTCAACAACTTGTCGTATCCGTGCGTAAGCAGCAACAACGGAACACACACCCTCAATACCAAAACACCCCAATCCGTGTAGGCAACTTTTGAATTTGGTTTAAAGAAATCAAACATAGCCGGATAATTTTTAAGTGGAACAATAGAAACGGTAAATGCACGGTTTAAGGTGTACTTACTGTTGTGATTGAAAAACTCAAAGACGCCACAAAATAGCCATTTTCTCTTTCAGTACGCAGTTCATAGCCCTCTGGAAATAACAAATTTAAACGCTTCTGTAAATTTTCCAGTCCCCGCCAACGGCCTTTTGAATCTTCAAAAACCGTGTTTTTTACCTGAAAATACAGTTTTTCAGGCGTAACAGCCACAATAATTACGGCTTCATTATTGGGGGTAGTTTTATCCACTCCGTGTTTAAAAACATTTTCAACAAACGGAATCAATAACATCGGCGGCACGAGTATCTGCGGATTCGGGGGGGTGATTTCGAACGAAATATTGACGGGAAAACGAAGTCGAATTTGTTCTAGCTCAACGTAATTTTGCAGAAAAGTAAGTTCATTTTGCAGCGGTACAAGGTCTCTAGGCGCTTCGTCCACAAAGTACCGCATGATGTCTGAAAGTTTAGCAACCACGGCTGGTGTTTGGTCCGATTTGGCCACGGCCAACGCATAAATATTATTGAGTGTATTGAACAAAAAATGCGGTTGCACCTGCGCTTTTAACAAATTCAACTCACTCACTATCTGCTGACTACGCAACTGTTCTTGACGTTGTAATAAGGCTACATAATCAAACGCTACGCGTAGCATTACCCCAAAAAGCGAAGCAAGGAGCTGGGTGATAAAGACAAACGCGAAATGTTGAAAGGTGAAATCGTAAAAACGGTGATGTCGCAAACGTAAAAACAACGCTTCATACTCCACGTACATACGAAGTATAACTATCCCCAAAAGCACACCGATGGAAAGTACCAGATAAAATCCGTAGTCATTTTTTTTAAAATATCGCGGAAAAAGCCAATGACTTTGTATGTAAACCGCCATGAGATAAAAGCCCACGTAAATCGTTGCGCTCGTGATTCCTGAAGCCCAATCTTCTACTTTCTGAACGCCGTAAAACACCAAAAACAGGTACAGCGTCAGCCAAAGCAAAGCCTGAATAAAAGTAAAATTGGGTTTGCGCATGGTAAATCAGTAAAAAGAAACGTCGCCGAGATTCAAAACCTCGGCGACGTCAATATACGGAAGTTGAACTTCTAATTTACGCCCAAGATGTAAATCTTATTCTTCTCTGTTGTCAAATCGTACACAAATCCGCTTCCTTCGGGGGTAGTGGTTTGGTATTTATTTTCAAACACGGCATAAAACGAATTAGGGTTTTTGCCCTTGGCTGGCTGAAGTTTGGCATTCGTCAGCGCATTGGGCAGTTTCAATCGACAATTGCCGCCCAATGCTGATTTAACGATTAAACGCGTGATTTTTCCGTCTTTCCACACCATGTCAAGTTCAAAACCACCCCGCGCTTTCAGGCCTTTTACTTCACCCGTGGCCCATGCGTCGGGCAAGGCAGGCAGCAAATTAATTAACCCATCCTGGCTTTGAAGCAACATTTCTGCGATGCCTGATGTACCCCCAAAATTCCCGTCAATCTGAAACGGCGGGTGTGCGCAAAATAAATTGAGATACGTGCCGCCCCCTTTGGCATAGTCAGTACCTTCTACGCCCGTCACTTTGAGCAATTCACGTAAAAGTTTGTAGGCGTGGTTGCCGTCGTGGAGTCGTGCCCAAAAGTTGATTTTCCAAGATTTGCTCCAACCCGTACCGCCATCCCCGCGCAACTCAAGGGTTTTGCGGGCGGCATCTGTAAACTTAGGCGTCCGCAGGGGAGAAATATAACGCCCAGGGTGCAGTGCAAACAGGTGCGAAACATGACGGTGTTCCGGTTCCTGATCCTCCCAATCTTTGTACCATTCCTGCAAATTTCCTTTTTTACCAATCTGCAATGGAAACAGGTTTTGTAGTCTTTCTTCCAAAGTCTTGCGTAACTCTGCGTCAACTTTGAGGTGTTCGGCTGCGTGAATAACGTTCGTAAACACATCGTAGACCAAAGCCATGTCCATCGTAGTGGCCACCGAAACGGATTGTTTTACGCCTTTGTCAGTAATAAAAACGTTTTCTGGCGAGGTAGAGGGCGACGTAATCCATTTACCATTGGCATCTTTGACCAACCAGTCCAAACAAAACTGTGCGGCATCACGCATAAGCGAATAGGCGTAGTTTTTTAAGTAGGATTCGTTGCCCGAATACACATAATGCTCCCACAAATGCTGACTCAACCAAGCGCCGCCCATGGCCCAGTTGGCCCACGACGGACTGCCTTTGCCTTTATCGCCCACGGGATTGGATGCCCCCCAAATGTCGGAATTGTGGTGAACTGTCCAGCCACTCATACCGTAAAAATTCTTGGCCGTTTCGCGTCCCGTTGCGGCAGCGCCAGCCATCCAATCGGTAAAGGTGGTATGCAACTCCGAAAGATTGGCGGCTTCGGCGGGCCAATAGTTCATTTGTGCATTGATGTTGGTGGTGTAATTACTGCTCCACGGCGGACGTGTCATGGGATTCCAAATTCCTTGTAAGTTGGCAGGAATGCCGCCAGGCCGTGAACTCGAAATCAACAAATACCGACCAAAATCAAAATACAACGCCTCCAATTGCGGGTCATTACCCATTTGCGCGTAGCGAACCAACCGCGAATCCATCGGCAGAAATGCCGCTTCGCCCGATTGTCCGAGTGTTAGTTTTACCCGATTAAAATACTTCTGATAATCGGCGATATGCGCTTTCCGAATCAAGTCAATTGATTTGGCTGACGCTTTTTTCAGATACGATTCCACCAACGCTTTCTCATCTCGTCCTTGGCTATCGGGACATTTGTCGAAGCCATTGAAACTGGTAGCGGCAGTAATGAGCAAAATAGCTTCTGTGGCGTTACTGATGCTGATTCCCGATGTATCGGCCGTCACTTTCCCGTCGGTGGTTTGCACCTTGATGCGCCAATCAAACCGCATTCCTTTGCATCCCGACGGGTCTTCATAATACACAGGTTTGGCATTATAATTCACATAATTAGGATCAGCATGAGCGGGCGCTTTTCCGCGCATACTGAGTTCATTTTTTCCCGTTATTTGTTTAAGCAACGGATGTGGGCTTTTGGTAGAAGCCGAAAAATTTAATTTTCCTTTTTGCGAAGCCGTTAGACGAAGCACAATCACTTGATCGGGTGCTGATACAAATAACTCGCGGATGTAGGTAACGCCCTCAATCGTAAACTGCGTGTGTGCCGTGGCATTTTGTAGGTCCAAATCACGAAAATAAGCACTGGGTTGCGCGTCAAAAGGCTGTTTTATGAGCAAATCACCCAAGGGCTGATAGGCTTCCGTATAAAGGCCCTGAATCTTTTGCAATTCTTTGGAAGCCGTTTCGTACTCCTCCCGCTTCAGTGCTTCCCGCACCGCTGGCAAATGTTTAATGGCATCAGGATTGGGATTTTTCTCCACGGGGCCGCCCGACCAGAGCGTTTCTTCGTTCAGCTGCAGCAGTTCTTCATTGACCCGACCAAACGTCATAACACCCAATCGACCGTTTCCTACCGGTAACGCCTCGTTCCAGTTACGGGCGGGTTGTTTATAATGAATGGGGGCTTGAGCAAAGACGTTGCATAGCGGTAAAAGACATAAGACAAGCGGGAAAAAGCTTTTTTTCATGCAGATTGTGATTAAAAAATCAGTTAAAAACAGCAGCATTATTTTTTCAAATACTGTTTCAGAGAACATTTTTTCAGAGATTTCAACCCTTTTACCACTGAGGCGGTGTTTAGTTTCGCCCCTGCTTCATTGGTATGGGTATTGTCTTTGAGGGTAAAGAATTCAGTCTTGACTTTCTCCTCTCCCAAGGCTTCATATTGGGGCACAATCAAGCCAAACAAATCAATGTAAAACGCCCCGCCGGAGACGGCAACGGCTTCGGCCCATTGACGATGCCCCGCTTCTGAAGTGGCTATTTTGCCTTCTCTCCAACTGTTGCGCGGTACGGGCGAACAGATAATTGGAATCGCTCCTTTGGCTTTGGTTTCGGCCACGTACTTGCGCATATACCAACCATAGCTATGCACAATCTCGTGCTTTTTGGTCAAAATATTATCAATTTCTTCAGTTTCTTCTCCCAATCCCTTGATGGTTCCTCGGGCGCGGGTTGAGTCGTTGATGGCGCTGTTGTCATTGTGGCCAAACTGCATGATTACAAAATCACCAGGCTTTAGGTTGGTCAGAATTTTATCCCAACGCCCTTCTGTGATAAAAGTACGACTACTACGCCCTCCAATGGCGTGATTTTCGAGGTGTATCCGGGTCGTGTCAAAATGTTCATGGAGAAAACTTCCCCATCCCCACATGTTATCTTGCCCTTTGCCAGAACCATTTTTAACGGTCGAGTCGCCAATAATGTACAGGGTAGGTTTGGGAGACACGGCGGCGATGATTCCCCAGAAAAGGAGAATAGACGCAAACAAAGAGTAGATAGTTTTCATGGTATTTTTGGTACAAGTTTTTGTTAAAATATTGTCTAAACACTCCCGTACTTCCCTGCCCCAAAACGGTCGAAAAAAAGCGGGTAACCGTCGAAAAAAATAGCCTTTAGCACCAATTTGCTAGAATTTTGGGTTCTCATTTATTTATAAAGCCCATGAAAACGCCCCTTTTACTATTGATTACTTTATTCTTTTCCTTCTTGTCGATTTACGCCCAAAAAACAGACCGACAATTGGCCGAAGAAACTCTTAGGAACTACATGGACGGAGGCACCTACGGCGATACGGTCAAAATGATGGCCGTTTTTCATCCCACAGCCACCATGAAATTTGTTGACAAAAAGACGGGTACTTTTCGGGATGTACCCATAGCGCAGTACCTAGACAGTGTGCGCCGCAACGCTGGCGTAAAGTCAAATCGCCAAACCCGAATCGTTTATCTTGACATTATCGGTACGGCGGCCCACGCTAAACTCGAACTTGATTATCCAACGTTTCAATTTATTGATTTCTTTAATCTGCTTAAAACAGATGGTCAATGGAAAGTCGTAAGTAAGATTTTTTATCGTCTTGATAAAGCCCCTTTGCTTGCAAAGGATACCATTTCAACCAACGACGTGTTTGGCTTTGCACTTGCCCCGGGTGAGCAGCAGGCCTATTTTGTCAAATCCTACGGTGGGCGTGATTCGTTGCATTTGTTTGAAACGCAAAAAAAGAACGGCCAATGGACAATACCGCAAAAAGCCTCTTTTTCGGGTAAATACAAAGACATTGACCCTGCTTTTTCACCAAGCGGCAACGTATTGATTTTTAATTCCAACCGACCAACGACCACCTCCGACAAAAACCTTGATTTTAATATTTGGGGAATCCGCAAACAGAGTCAGGGTTGGTCCGAGCCTTTTTCCTTGGGAACGGTTGTCAACTCCGATTCCAGCGATTTTTATGCTACATTGGCGGCCAATGGTAACTTATATTTTACCTCTCTTAGACTGGGTGGATTGGGAGGAACCGACATCTGGCGTTCGGTGTTTAAGAACGGCGTTTATCAAAAACCTGAAAATTTGGGGAGTATCATCAATTCCCAGAAGGGAGAATCCAACCCTTTCATTTCTCCCGACGAGAAATACCTGATTTTTTTATCCGATACGGAGGGAGGTTTGGGCGACAGCGATTTGTATATATCCTTTCAACAAAATGGTCAATGGAGCATTCCCCAAAACCTCGGGCCTGACATTAATACGCCCCTCGCCGAATTTGCACCTTCCCTTTCTCCCGATGGCAAAACGCTCTTTTTTGGGCGCATTAAGCGCGGTAAACCCCAAGTAGAAAACATTTATTACGTGAATGATTTTGATAAAATAGTAGCGCAATTCCTAAAATAAAAGTTCTGACAATCCTTCTCTTTACTTTTTTTACATTCACTTGTAAAACCTATTGCGTTTGTGGTGGTTTAAAAATGTACACAAACCACCACGAACGCAAAATTTATACTGACTTTCGGCATCAGCACTTAAAAGCGAGAAGAATGTGTAATTTTGCTCACGATTATCTGCTTACTGCATGAAGTTCCCTCAAAAACATTTAGCCATTCTCGGCTCAACGGGTTCCATCGGAACCCAAGCCCTCGACGTAATAGCCGCCAATCCTGACGCCTTCTGCGTTGAGATTCTCACCGCCCAAAACAACGCTGAATTACTGATTCAGCAAGCGGGAGAGTTTCGCCCCAATGTGGTCGTCATTGCCAACGAAGATTTATATGACAAGGTTTTCGACGCCCTCGACCCGCTAGGTATCAAAGTCTACGCGGGTTCGAAAGCTATCGCAGATGTGGTTCAAATGGACACCATTGATACCGTTTTGACTTCAATGGTGGGGTATTCAGGACTGATTCCGACCGTCAAAGCCATTGAAGCGGGCAAACAAATTGCCCTCGCCAACAAAGAGACCTTGGTCGTAGCGGGCGAATTGGTGACGGCCCTAGCCCAAAAGAAAGGCGTCAGTATTTATCCCGTGGACTCCGAGCATTCAGCGATTTTTCAGTGCCTTGTGGGTGAATTTCATAACCCCATCGAAAAGATTTTCTTGACTGCCTCAGGGGGACCATTTCGTGGAAAAACCCGCGATGAGCTACTGCACGTGACCAAAGCACAAGCCCTAAAACATCCCAATTGGAGTATGGGGGCTAAAATCACCATCGACTCTGCCTCGCTGATGAACAAAGGGCTAGAGGTGATTGAAGCCAAATGGCTATTTGGATTAGATGTTTCACAAATTGAGGTAGTGGTGCATCCGCAAAGCATCATTCATTCCATGGTGCAGTTTGAGGACGGCAGCATCAAAGCCCAAATGGGCCTACCCGATATGCGCTTGCCGATTCAATTTGCGCTCACGTATCCGCACCGCCTGCCCGCTGATTTTCCTCGGTTCAACTTCGCCAATTATCCCGCGCTGACGTTTGAACAACCCGATTTGAAAACTTTTCGTAATTTGCAATTCGCTTTTGACGCCATCGAGCGGGGCGGAAATATGGCCTGCATCGTCAACGCCGCCAATGAAATAGCCGTAGCAGCTTTCCTTCGCGACGAGATTGGATTTCTGGAAATGTCGGACCTTATCGAAACTTGTATGCAACGCATGACGTTTATACAACAGCCAACGCTCGATGATTACATCGAAACCGACGCCGAAACCCGAAAAGTAGCCGAAAATTGGGTCAACATTCATATTTAGGAGATTATGCAAACACCGGTGCTGATAAAAATGGGGGATTTAATGACAGACGAGGAGTTTTTTACTTTTTGTCAGTTGAACGATACCCTTGACTTTGAACGCGACAGTGAGCGCAACATTATTTTTATGTCACCAACAGGCTCTTCCACCGGAAATACCACTTCTACCATTTTGGGTGAACTTTATTTTTGGAATAAACAATCAAATCTTGGCTATTGCTTTGATTCATCAACTGGATTTCTGATGCCAAATGACGCCGTTCGTTCACCAGATGCGGCTTGGATAAAAAAAGAACGATGGGAAAAGCTCACGACGGAACAGAAAGAAAAATTTGCGCCGCTTTGCCCCGATTTTGTGGTGGAAGTTCGCTCCAAAACTGATTCTCTGAAATATTTACAGGAGAAAATGAAGGAATACCTTGCTAACGGATGCCGTCTGGGATGGCTCATCGACCGTTTAGAAGAGAAAACGTACATTTATCGTCTAGATAAAGACATTGAAACGGTAGAGACGTTCGAGTTTGTCCTCCATGGTGAAGAGGTTCTGCCTAATTTTGTCTTTGATCTTAAATGGATTCAATAAAATAATGCCTCAAGTCTTAAACATACCCACCATGGATACCATGAACGACGATGAGTTTTTCGCATTTTGCGAAGCCAATCGCCCTAATGGAATGAACTTTGAGCGAGACAAGTACGGTCATATTATTTTTATGTCACCAACTGGAAGTATCGGCGGCTATAACGATGGCGAAATCTTTGTTGAAATAAAGCTTTGGAATAGAAAGAAAAACAATGGTATTGTATTCCCCTCTTCTACTGGCTTTACCTTACCCGACAGTTCGATTAGATCTCCCGATGTAGCGTGGATTCGTCGCGAACGCTGGGAACAGGTACCGCATGAGTTACGCAAAAAATTTGCGCCAATTTGCCCCGATTTTGTCGTAGAAGTTATTTCGGAATCAGATACCTATAATGAACACGAAAATAAGATGCGGGAATGGATTGCCAACGGCTGTCGCTTGGGTTGGTTAATAGATTCCAATGAGCAAGCCTACATGATTTTTACTCCTCAGAATACCAATCCTGACAAACAACCGTTTGGAATTATCAACGGCGGTGATGTGTTAGAAGGATTAGCGATTGATTTGAGAACCGTATTTGAAGACATAGGATAAAAAAACGGCGTTAAAAAAAAACCGACGTTGCCCAATAAAAAAAATTAAACAAACTCATAAAAGCACAGAATGGAAATTTTAGTAATGGTCGGGCAGTTGATTTTAGGACTGTCAATTTTAGTTGGATTACACGAATGGGGGCACCTTATCACTGCCAAGATATTTGGAATGCGGGTCGAAAAATATTTCATTGGATTTCCCCCTAAAATATGGTCAATTAAACGCGGTGAAACAGAATACGGCGTAGGAGCGATACCATTGGGTGGATTTGTGAAGATTTCAGGCATGGTCGATGAATCGTTGGATACCAAAAATTTATCGGCCGAACCCGAGCCTTGGGAGTTTCGTGCCAAGCCCGCCTGGCAACGCCTTATTGTGATGCTCGGTGGTATTATTGTCAATGTCATTACGGGTATCATTATTTTTGTAGCCATTACGTACTATGAAGGTCACGATTATATTGCGACCAAAGACGTAAAATACGGAATCGTTGCGCATAAATTAGGTCAGGAAATCGGCCTCCGTACGGGCGATAAAATCGTGGCTATTAATGGTAAATCGTTTGATGACTTTTCGGAGGTCCGCAAAGTATTTCTAGAATCAAACAGTTATTATACCGTTGAACGCGGCGGCGAAAGAGTCGACGTTTACGTGCCCAATGATTTCATTGAAAAGGTCAGCGACAAGAAAAATGCGAAGGAGTTTATCGACCCTATTTTTCCTTTTACGGTGCGCGAACTGGTTCCAGGGATGCCCGCCGAAAAAGGTGGATTGAAGCCTGGCGATAAAATCGTCAAACTCAACGAAACACCGATTAATTTTTACCACGAAATTCAGGATGCCTTGGATAAATCCAAAGGTCAAACGGTTACGCTTTCGGTGGTCCGTGGGGGTCAAACCCTGCCCTTATCGGTCAAAGTTTCTCCAGAAGGCACAATTGGGTTTTATCCCGAACAAATCTTGAATATCACCCATATTGATTATTCTTTTGGCGAATCGGTGGTGGTAGGAACGGGCAAGGCATTTAGTGTAGTAACGGATAACATTCGCGGCTTCGGTAAGATATTTCGCGGAGAAGTTTCTCCTTCAAAAGCCCTCAGCGGCCCCATCGGTATTGCGCAAATGTTTGGCGGTGTTTGGGACTGGAGCCGTTTTTGGTTCTTGACTGGACTTTTGTCAATGGTTTTGGCCTTTATGAACATCCTGCCGATTCCAGCCTTGGATGGTGGGCACTCCGTCTTGTTAATTTATGAAATGGTCACTGGCCACAAACCTTCCGACAGCTTTCTGGAAGGTGCCCAAAAAGTCGGGATGGTCATTTTGCTGGCACTGATGGTATTTGCTTTTGGCAATGATATATTCAAATTGTTTAGATAGTAAAGTGAAAAAAACTCACCATTTAAAAAATCACGCAGAGATGCAAAAGAGCAATGCATTAGGAGTTATAATGAATCATGACTTTGCTGCTTTGCGCCTTTGCGTGATTAAATCTATATCATTTTCAGTACTTTTTCTTTTACTTTCTTTTCGCCTTCACGATTTCCATACCAGCATCACTCGGATGGATTATAATGCCAAGGAAAAAGCCTTTGAAATAAGCATTCGAGTCTTTACGGACGACCTAGAAAAAGCCCTCGCGAAAGACAATAACGGACAAAAGATTGTTGTGGTCAATAACGACAAAAATGACCCGTTGGTAGAAAAATACATCCGCAAGCATTTTGCGTTGGTTAGTTCACAGAAACAGAAAAAGGCGTATTCTTACGTTGGCAAAGAACAAGAAGCCGATGCCACATGGATATACATTGAAATCCCCAATCAGGAAGCAGTCACGGGGTTTTCGCTTCAGAATACCATCATGCACGACCTTTTTGATGACCAAATCAACTTGGTAAACCTCAATTATCAGGGTCAGAAAAAGTCTTATATCTTCAAAAAAGACGACACTACGCTGGCTTTAGGGATTTAAAGGCCCAGCATCTGCAAGGTTGACACTTAAAATCAAATACTTCGTTGTATTTATAGCAGCAAATCACTACCTTTGCGCCCCAAAACTTTACTTTTTTAGTATCTTAAACGATTCAGTATCATGCCTAAAGTAAAAACACACTCAAGTGCTAAGAAGCGTTTTAAGCTTACCGGCACCGGGAAAATCAAGCGTAAGCACGCTTTCCACAGTCACATTTTGACTAAAAAATCAACAAAACGTAAGCGCAACTTGGTTGGCTTTACGCTGGTTGATGACACAAACCTTGACCGTGTCAAATTGATGCTCAAGATTTGAGTTAACTGTTTGAACGTTAATCGTACTTTTTTTTACAATTAACGACTAACTTTTAACAAAAAGTGCGCAAGCACAGGTTCATTGTTTCACCCGATTGTTGGTCTAAAAAGTGCTTCAACAGAGGCCACCAACCGTCAAAAAACGTTTAAAAATTATGCCACGTTCGGTAAATCACGTCGCTTCGCGGGCTCGCCGCAAAAAAATCTTAAAACTGGCCAAAGGTTACTATGGCCGTCGTAAAAACGTTTGGACCGTTGCTAAAAACGCCGTTGAAAAAGGGCTTGTTTATGCATACACTGGTCGTAAACACAAGAAAAGAAATTTCCGCGCGTTGTGGATTCAGCGTATCAACGCTGCTGCTCGTCAAGAAGGATTATCTTATTCTGCTTTGATGGGTAAAGTTCACGCCGCTGGTATCGAACTGAACCGTAAAGTACTTGCTGATCTTGCAATGAATCACCCTGAGGCATTCAAGGCAGTAGTCGAAAAAGTAAAGTAGTACACAAAAAGCGGGGCAAACGTCCCGCTTTTTTTTTGAACAAAATTCTTCTTTCCGACGTTTTGGTATTACCTGTAAGACTTATTATCTTTACTTCGTCTTTCAGTATCTGTTAGAAACAAATGAAAACATTGCTCCGCAAAGCGCTCACCTTATTCATGGCCTTCGTTGTACTCACCGCGAGTATGGGCTTTGGTGTGGTCGAGCATCACTGCCTTATGCGGGGAAAATCAATCCAACTGGCCGCTTTACAAAAAGAAGGCGTAGCTGCTTGTGGACAGAATAGCACAAAATCCCCTGTTTCTAACCAAACTTCTTTCCAAAAACAAGATTGTTGCGATGACCAACAAAGCTACGAAAACGTAGATGTGTCGTCGTCAGTCACCCAATGGGTTGCCAAGTTTTTGCAGATTATCAGCGATGCTGTCATTGGTGCTTTGGTGGCAGTGTTTAAGTCAATCCTTGCATTTTTTGTTGCAAGTCCCGAATCATCTGCTTCATTATCTTCCTTCTCCTCCCTATTTCACGGACGTACACTGCTTTCGTTCGTCCAATCTTTTTTGATTTAGAATAAACTATCTTTTTGTTCTCGTAAGCAATCGCCTTACGGGCTATTGGTGTTTATGTCTAATCCAACTGATTGAACAATGCCTGTATTATTTCATATCAAAAACATGGTCTGCGACCGCTGCAAGATGGTGGTTGAAGATTCATTCAAAAAAGTCGACGCTCAAGTAGTGAGTACTGAATTGGGCGAAATCCAAATCGCCGAAAATTTAAACCCTTCTCAATTAGAAGAACTTGATATTTTACTGAAACAGCACGGTTTTGAATTGCTGGACGACAGACAAAGTCGCGTGGTAGAGAAAATCAAGAATGCAGTTATCGAACTGATTCACAATCTGCAACCCGAGCATTCCAAAAGCAATTTTTCAGATTATTTGTCTGACAAACTGAACCGTGATTACAGCGGGTTAAGTACGTTGTTTTCTGTGCACGAAGGCAGTACCATTGAGCAGTATATCATTCGCCAAAAAATTGAGCGGGTTAAGGAGCTTTTGATGTATGATGAGCTCAGCCTAAGCCAAATTGCTGATGAATTACAGTATAGTAGCGTAGCACATTTGTCTAATCAATTTAAAAAAGTAACGGGCCTTACACCTAGTCAATTCAAACGGTCTTCGGCAAAAAATCGCCTGTCTTTAGATCATGTTTGAGTTTCCAAAATGATGTAAAACGTTGAGATAATTGTGTAACGGCACCTTGAAATTGGCCTTCTACCTTTGTATCGCCATAAAAACGACGTAAAGCCTGTTTAGGCCTTACCATATTAATTTTAAACTAAACAAATAAAACATGAAAAAGGCATTTGTTTTCTTCCTCCTTATTTTTCATTCCTTATTTATTATTAGCCATGCTCGGACAAATATTCTTTTGAGTTACTCTCCGGCAAATACCGATGTAAAGGCCCAAATCAACGCCTTACTGGCCAATTATTACGGAATGAAAGACGCTTTGGTAGCTACCGACGGCAAAGCCACCCAGCAAAAAGCCAACGATTTTTTGAAGGCATTTGCTCAAATTGATATGGCCAAAATGACCAAAGAACAACACAATTTGTACATGC
Source organism: Runella rosea (assembly GCF_003325355.1). Classification (GTDB taxonomy): domain Bacteria; phylum Bacteroidota; class Bacteroidia; order Cytophagales; family Spirosomataceae; genus Runella; species Runella rosea. The sequence goes on along the minus strand of NZ_CP030850.1, from coordinate 6,491,250 downwards.
CATTGGCGTCAAAGATCAAATCTGAGGCGGAAGCTATTGCTAAAACCCCAGATGCAGAACAACAACGCACCCATTTCAATGATTTATCCAATAACCTCTTTGCGGTTATAAAGGCATTAAAAATCAACGAAAAGCCTGTGTATCAACAGTATTGCCCAATGAAAAAAGCGTATTGGCTTAGTGATAATTCGGCCATCAAAAATCCCTACTACGGCAAAATGATGCTAACGTGTGGCAAAGTGACGGAAACTTTGCAATAGTTTTCAAGGCAAATTCATATCCTCCCAAATTTTAGCGTTGCTCCTGAGCTTAATCAATGAATATCTCTCAAAAAATAGGACTGCTAATCATAGCGTTGTTGGTTTTCTCGGAAACTTTCGCCCAGAAAACCATCCGTTATGACCTGTTTGTAAAAGATACCGTTGTGCATTTTTCGGACAAATCCAAAAGAGCCATTGCCGTCAATGGGCAAATACCCATGCCCACCCTGACTTTTACCGAAGGCGACACCGCCATGATTTATGTGCATAACGAGCTAAACGAAGAAACCTCTTTGCATTGGCACGGTTTGTTTTTGCCTAATCAATACGATGGGGTGCCTAACTTGACCCAAATGCCCATCAAACCTCATACCACACATTTGTACAAATTCCCTATTATTCAGAATGGCACACATTGGTATCATAGCCATACAGGATTACAGGAGCAAATCGGCATGTATGGGTCTATGATTTTAGAAAAGCGAGTGAATGATTCAACGTTTAGGAACAACATTGATGATTTGCCGACCCTTCCCATCATTCTGAGCGAGTGGACAGACATGAAGCCTGCCAACGTACACCGAATGTTACACAACGCCACGGATTGGTTTGCGATTCAAAAAGGTACCACTCAAAGCTACGCAGAGGCCATCAAACAAGGCTATTTGAAGACAAAAGTGACCAACGAATGGAAGCGAATGAACGCCATGGACGTGAGCGATGTCTATTACAATAAATTTCTCATCAACGGAAAAAATGAAACTCAGCTTACGCAATTTAAAGGGGGAGATAAAGTTCGATTAAGAATCTCAAATGGTGGAGCATCCACTTATTTTTGGCTTACCTATGCGGGTGGAAAGATAACCGTTGTGGCCAACGACGGCAACGATGTAGAACCCGTTGAGGTGGACAGATTAATCATCGCCGTTTCCGAAACTTACGACGTCATTGTTACCCTTCCTGCCGAAAACACTTCCTACGAATTTTTAGTAACCTCAGAAGACCGTACCAAATCTGCATCCTTGTTTTTGGGTTCAGGAAATAAAGTAAAAGCCCGCCCATTGCCCAAGCTCGCCTATTTTGAAGGCATGAAAATGATGAACGGTATGATGAAAATGAACGGAGATTTGGACGACATGGGCATGAGCATGAGTCTAAATCAGATGGATATGAACATGGTCATGTATCCCGAAATTATGGGAACTTCATCTCCAGACAAGGGGGCAGATAATCACAACATGACAGAATCACCAGCGATTGTTACGCTGAATTATGCCATGTTGAAATCACCGATAAAAACCAATTTACCAAAGAACGCTCCAATTAAAGAATTGCGTTTTGAATTGTCGGGCAATATGAACCGTTACGTTTGGAGTTTAAACAATAAAGTGGTTTCTGAAAGCGACAAGATTTTAATAAAAAAAGGCGAAACGGTTCGGATGGTGCTTTACAATGGTTCTATGATGCGCCACCCTATGCACTTGCACGGACACGATTTTAGGATGCTCAATGGACAAGGTGAGTACGCCCCCCTAAAAAATGTCATTGACATCATGCCCATGGAAACCGACACCTTGGAATTTGCCGCCACCGAAAGCGGAGATTGGTTCTTTCATTGCCACATACTTTACCACATGATGGCAGGAATGGGGCGGGTTTTCAGTTACGAAAACAGCCCAAAGAACCCCGAAATACCCAACCCTAAGTTGGCACAACGAAAACTATTCGCAGACGACAGGATGTTTCATCTAATGGCTGAAAATGCCTTTGAAACTAACGGAAACGATGGAGAGGCCATGTACTCAAATACCCGTTGGAGCATTGGCACCGAGTGGCGCTTGGGCTACCACGACAAACACGGCTACGAAACCGAAACTCACATAGGCCGATACATCGGTAAAATGCAATGGTTGATGCCGTTTATTGGTTTTGATTGGCGGTATAGAAAATTGGGAATAGATGGGCAAGAAAAAAACATATTCGGTCAAAGCAATACCAAAGATAACAGAGCAGTGCTTAGTCTTGGCATGAATTATACGTTACCCATGCTTATCATTGCCCAGGCCGAAGTCTTTACCGATGGCAACATTCGCTTTCAATTAGAGCGCAAAGACATCCCCATCGGTAAACGCCTGAGAATGAGTCTAATGTGGAACACCGACAAAGAATACATGGCAGGATTTCGGTATATCATAAATAGGAACGTAGGATTCTCCACCCATTACGACAGCGATATGGGCTTTGGAGCAGGTTTCACTCTTAATTACTAAATAGTTTTTGATACTAGACAATTTTTGAAATGAAGACAAAAATATTCATTCTTTTTATACTCATTATTCATCATTCACTATTCAATCTCACAAACGCCCAACGCGTAACGGGAACGGTATTTGAACGAAGTGAAGCAGGTAAAAAATCGGCTTTGGTAGGGGTAAATGTGTTTTGGGCGGGTACTGCACTGGCAACTGTTACCGATACCATTGGGAAATTCGACATTGCCCGGGCTGCAAAATCAAACAAATTGGTTTTGAGCTACATAGGCTTCAAAACTGATACGATAAAAGTTACTTCCGAAAGTAATTTTGAGATTGTGATGAAGCCCGAAGGCCAACTCAGCGAAGTGGTGATACGCGGTTCATCTTCCCAAATTGACCGCATGAACCCGATTCAAACCGAAATCATCACGACCAAAGCCTTGGCCAAAGCAGCGTGTTGTAATTTATCGGAAAGTTTTGAAACCAACGCATCCGTATCGGTCAGTTACAGCGATGCCGTGACGGGTGCCAAACAAATTCAATTTTTAGGATTGGGTGGGCAATACGTCCAAACCAACGTCGAAAACGTACCCACCATTCGTGGGTTAGCGTCTACGTTTGGGATGAGTTATATTCCAGGCACTTGGATTCAGTCCATTGATGTGGCCAAAGGGGCAGGCTCGGTGGTCAATGGCTACGAAAGCATGACGGGTGCCATCAATGTAGAACTCGTAAAACCCGATGCGCGCGAGAAACTGTATTTCAACACCTACGTCAATCATTTAGGGCGCGGCGAAGTTAACCTGAACCTCAATCGAAAATTATCCGACAAATGGGCTACGGGCTTTCTCACCCACGCCAGTACATTACAAAATCGTGTCGACAACAACGGTGATGGCTTTCTGGATTTGCCACTTTATACCCAATTCAACGGTATCAACCGCTGGCAATACAAAAGCGACAAAATGATGGCACAATTTGGGGTTAAAGCGCTCTATGAAGACCGCTTAGGCGGTCAGACAGGGTTCCGCCCCGACGAACATCGCGGAACGGCCAAATTCTATGGTTTCGGAAATAAGACCAATCGAATTGAGCTTTTTTCTAAAACCGCCAAATTGTACCAAGATAAACCCTACAAAGGCTTAGGACTGGTATTGAATGCCTCACTGCATAACACGGACTCTTACTTTGGGTTTGTCAATTATGACGGTCGGCAACGGACCCTTTATGGAAATTTGATTTATCAATCCATCATTAACAATACAAATCACCAGTTCAAAACGGGCATCAATTACTTGCTGGATGATTATCGTGAGACCTACAAAGACAGCCTCATGACGCGCACGGAATCGGTTCCAGGTGCATTTTTCGAATATACTTATAACCACTTGGATAAATTTACGCTCGTGGCTGGTTTGCGTGCCGATTACCACAATTTGTTTGGTGCTTTTGCCACGCCGCGCCTGCACCTACGCTGGCAGCCTTGGGAAAACACTACCTTACGGGTGTCGGGGGGACGCGGTCAACGCACGCCAAATGCTTTTGCTGAGTACTATGGATATTTAGTAAGCGGACGTACGGTTCGTTTTTGGGGACAAAAAATTCAGCCCGAAGTGACTTGGAACTACGGCCTCAGCCTCACCCAAACCTTCCATTGGTTTGATAAACACTGGGATTTGGTGCTCGACTATTACCGTACCGACTTTCAAAATCAACTCATTGTCGACACCGACCACGCCACACCGTTGGCTTCGCACTTGTATTTTTACAATTTAAAAGGCAAATCTTTCTCCAACAGCTTTCAGATTGAGCTGAATACCCTATTATCTAAACGTACAGAGGTAAAATTGGCATACCGTTTGTTTGACGTATGGCAAACGATGGGACAGCCTTTCGGAAATTCTGTATTACAACAACGCATGATGGTACCCCGCGACCGGGTATTGTTCAACATTGGGTACAATCTTCCGTACGACAAATGGAAGTTGGATTTGACCGTCCAGTGGAATGGCCAAGCGCGCATCACCGATCCGATGCAATCATTGCAGGCAACCATTGACCGCAAGCCTATGCCGATTTTGTATTCACAATCGTTTATGAATATAAATGCGCAGGCATCACGAGCGTTCAAAAAGTTTGAGGTTTATCTGGGAGGGGAGAATTTGGCCAATTTCAAACAACCCAACCCCATTATCCACGCAGAGGACCCCTTCAATAAATATTTTGATGCTGGTCAAACTTGGGGGCCCGTGGTTGGCCGCATGATTTACGCTGGCATCAGGGTAAAAATCAAGGATTAAGAACATTTTTAACTAAAATTTACACATAAATCAATTAAGCAATGAAACAGTTAACATTCGTATTCTCGTTAGTTTTGACAATCGTTTTTGGCGCAGTAGCCAACAAACCTGGTAAAGACAAAGAGGTAAAAATCAAAACCTCAGCCGTTTGTGAAATGTGCAAAGAGCGCATTGAGAAAAACTTAACCCTCAGTAAGGGCATTACGGAGGCCGTTTTAAATCTGGAAGATAAAGTGGTAACCGTCAAATACAACCCCAAAAAAACCGACGAAGCACAGATCCGTAAAGTGATTACCGAAACGGGTTACGACGCCGACAATTTGGTATGCAGCCAAACTGCCCACGACAAATTGCCAGAGTGCTGCCAAAAAACAAGCGAAGCACATTCGCACTAAAAATCAAAAAAGCCCTTTCAATAAAATGAAAGGGCTTTTTAATGTATATTCAATTCAAAACTATTGCGCTTTTACCGCATCCACTTTGGTAATTTGCCAATTTGTATCAAAAAAGCCTGCTTGTTTTACGCCTTTGGTGCCTTCTTTCAGCATATCCGCTCCGAAGATAAAGTAGTCAGGGAAACCACTCCCTCCTGTAAAATATTGATTTGACTCGGTGGCCAGCATTCCTGCCAAACCAGAACCCGCCACAACCGCCACCGAAGCAACGGGGCTGTCGGGACGCGGATAGGTAAAGTAAGCCGCCAAATCATCGCCTGCGATTTGCTCCTCTCCTATTTTGATACTTCCTCGCTGGATTTGAATCGGACTTTGGCTCAACAAAGTAGACCAAGCACCGTTTGTGGTGGCATTCCCGAATAAAACCACACCACGGTCAGGGTAAGCGGCAGGAGTAAACTCACGGTCAGGAATGACATCAACGGCACCGTTGCCGCGATAATACCAAGTTTCAGCGTCATAACGGGCTTTGTTGTACGCCCATTCATTTTCCTCTTTGGTCCCAGTTGTTCCATACACAAACACCATGCGGTGATTAAAAGCGGCCTTAAATGTACCGTTGCGGTGCGAGCCTCGTTGGGCCAATGCTGGTTTTTCGGCCGCTTCCCACTTTTCCTTTTTTGTAAAATACAGTGGCTTCTCATCCAAAACGCAGGCGGCGCATACTACTGTTTCGTCCACTGTTACTTTGAAGGTCTGACCTTTGGCAAACGCCCCCGGCATTATCATTACGGTACGGGCATTGTCGGTGGTAATGATGACACTTTTGTCATTGACATTTCTTTTGGCTTGAATCCGGCTGTAATTGAGCGGAGTTTCCTGTTGCTCAATGCCCGCCCATAAATAATTGGCCGAAATGGCTGGATTGGCCGTCGTAAAATCAATCACATCCTTTTCTTCGGCATTTTTGCTGCGATGCCATTTAAAAAAGTCAAACAACGCAGGCCAATCTACGCTGTGATCGCCGTACCAATGCGAGCCGTTAGGATATTCATAATATGAAAAATCGTTGTGAAAAGCCCCCAATACTTTACGCATAGTACGCGCATATTCTACCGAAACGGTACGGTCGGCATCTCCATGCAACACATAAATGCCGCTGGCTTTATAATTTGAGGCCAAAGCCATTACATTGCTGGGATTGCTGGCCCGAAGCAGCATTTTTTCCATTGGGTTGGTACTATTTTCAGGAATCTTCCCATCGGCAGAGCCGTAGCCCATCAGCGTCGGATACCCCGCACAAGGTGCAACTCCCGCCCATTTTCCAGGATACGTTGCCCCCAAATACCACGACCCATGCCCACCCATCGAGTGGCCCGTCAGATAAATTTTTTGGGGATGCGGTTTAAATTTCTTTTGCGCCACCTCCAACACTTCCAAGGCATCAATTCTTCCCCAATCTTCCCAATTAAATCCCCGTGGCCGGCGATTGGTGGGCGCAACCAAAGTGCCCCAATCTTTTGGTTTGTAGGCTCTTGCTTGCCCAATTGCCTCAACGCCCGCACCGTGTACCGACAAAAACAGCGCAGCGGTATCCGTTTGCCCACCTTTTTGGGGTGCCACCCCGAAATACTGAACGCTTCCATCAATGCCGCTAATAAAGGTATTGCTGTAATGTTCATGGGCCGCAACCGCCTGCAATTTAATGGTACTTTGGTCAACGGTTTTGCCGTTTTGTAGTAGGGTAAGTTCACAGGCAACATCGCCTTTTTGCTGGACCGCACTCGCATCCATTCTGAAACCTACTTTTCGGGAATTCATTGCCGAAACCACAGGAACCTCAGAAATCATTTCTTTTCCCTGAATAACAGCCCGAATTTTCAAATTTGCCAATGGTTTTTCGGTCAAATTAAACAACACAATTCCTCCCAAAAGTTGTCCATTGTTTTCTGAGAGCACCACATTAGGCAAGGTTATATCTGGAGTGCTTAACTGAATATTCTTTTCGGAAAAAATCAACTCTGCCGAAACACCCTGAAAGCGTCCGCCCATCCCCACTCTTACCAAAACCTCGTTCAGTCCTTTCTTCAGTTTGACGGGACTATACATATACCCATAGCGATTTGCATCTCCACCTCTAGGAACCCCATTAAAATACAGCCCAGCGTGACCTGCCACGTGCAACAACGCCACAGTTTCTTTGGGTGAGGTATAGGTCAGGTATAAATACCCATTTGTCAGAGCATTGTGCCGAAACCGATGCGAAGTGTCGGTGGCGATACGTTGCCATTTCTGCTCTTTTCCTTGCTCATCAGTCAAAAAGGCCTTCCCCTCAGCAGGTGTCTGGAAAGTTTTGCGAATCAATTGGTAGGTTAATTGGTCAGTATAGATGGCTTCTCTCCCGTATTGGTGGCAAGGTCCAACCGCGAGTCCCTCTTTGAAAGGCACTACAGTTTGCGTAAAACCAAAATGAACGATAAACAAACCGCCAAAAATCAGTAAGTAAAGAGCTTTTTTCATGCGAGTGGATAGTTTTTAATATTTTTTAAAATAGAAACAAATATAATTTTTTTGCAGACAACATGAACGGTAGTATGCTTTCAAATAAGAATAAAAAATAATTTGTAGGATATGTAAATAATTAACCGTACTTTTATAGCCTAATACTTTAAAGAAAAGATAATGCAAGAAGGCGTAGTAAAATTTTTCAATGATACCAAAGGATTTGGTTTTATAACTCCATCAAATGGAAGCCAAGACATTTTTGTCCACGTAACAGGTCTTACTGAAGACATTCGTGAAAATGACAACGTGTCTTATGATGTCGAAAATGGTAAAAAAGGCTTAAATGCAGTTAACGTAAAAGTTATCTAATTTTATTCATAAAAATCATTCTGTAAGAAAGCCGCTTCCTTCATTGGAAGCGGCTTTCTTTTTTGATGATTCCCCACACAATCAACCACTGAGCCGCGCTATAAGTCGTCATGACAAAAAGCGTTGAACCCTCAAAACGATGTAGGAACTTATTAACCGCTATTCCAGAATCAGACGCAATAAATAAAACAGCCCCCACCAAAACCCAAGCGTAGCTTGCTGAATTTACAGAGCCTTTTCGAAGTACCGCTGCCGCCCCCATCGTACAAAGGCAAATTGAATAAGCCACCACTGGAATCCATAACCCCTGTTTATCAGCAGATTGCGTTAAGGGAGGATGTAAAATCACCAAAAAAACCAGCGCGTATAGTGCAAACGGTAACGTCAACCACCACCACGTTGAACGTAGCTGCGCTTTTCCTGTTGGGGTCAATGTCTTACTAAAAGCAAGGATATAAAAAATCTGCATGACCAAAAAAGAACCTAAACCCGCCACAAACAGGTCTTTTCCACGAACCATTAAAAACACATCTCCACCCAGACCAAACCACATCCCTATCCATAGCCAAGGGTATGAAGCCCGATATTCAAATGTCCAAAACAGGAGTGAGAGCATGATAAGGGGTTTAAATAAATAAACGCCCTGCCAGAAACCAGCATAGCCAGAAGCAATTTCGGCCACCACAATAACCAAAAAAATAAGTAGTTTTAAACGCATAAAATCTGTCAAAAAAGTTAAGAAAATTAACATGTAGGGGCTGGGTTTACCTCTGCCCTTGTGATTTTAGGCATAGATACCCCCTACCCCTACGGTTGTTCCTGACAAAGTTCAATCAATACTCCGTTGGTGCCTTTAGGATGCAGAAAACACACCAATTTATTGTCAGCGCCTTGTTTTGGAGTTTTATTTAACAGCACAAATCCCTCTTTTTCAAGCCGTTGCATTTCAGCTAAAATATCGTCTACCTCAAACGCAACATGGTGGATTCCTTCGCCTTTTTTTTCAATAAATTTTGCAATGGGACTATCGGGATTAGTCGCTTCGAGTAGCTCAATTTTTGTTTGGTTAATTTTAAAAAAAGAAGTTGTTACTCCTTCAGACTCCACAGCCTCATGTTTATAAGGCACAGTATTAAAAAGTTTGGAAAATAATTCGTCAGAAGCCGCAATATCTTTGACCGCTATTCCGAGATGTTCTACGTTAACAAACATAATTTTATCTTTTTTTTACAAAGCTAGATGGATATGGAAAATAACCATCAGATGCGACAAATCTAACTAAGGTTTTCCTCTAATTTTTGGGGTTAAATTATTTCAAACGTTTGCATATATCTTTTGCAGAAAAGGTTTATTTCTTAAAAACTTAATAATGTATATTTGTTGAGTTATAAGCGACAACTCAAATTATACCTTTCATATACTCATGAACGCAACGACTTTCAGCAATTCCGAGATAGCTCCTTTGGCAAGTTTAGATGAGTGGGAAGACGATCTTTTAGTTCGTTATCCCGACCCTGACAGCATCGCACAGGCCAAAGCCAAAGAAGAATTCCGCAATTATGACACTCCCGCCCGCGACACGGTGACGGAGTTTTATCGCCTCAATCACAAGTATCAGACCTATGACTTTGTGATGGAGAAAGAGAGCGACTTCCTTAAGTTTGACAAAAAGGAAATGACCTTGTGGGAATCGTTTGATTTTCTCAATACGTTGGTCGATGATTCTGACCCCGACATTGACCTTGATCAGCTTCAACACTTGCTCCAAACCTCTGAAGCCATCCGAGCCGATGGTCATCCTGATTGGTTTGTATTAACGGGTTTATTGCATGACATGGGAAAAGTGCTTTGTCTGTTTGGAGAACCACAATGGGCGGTAGTAGGTGATACTTTCCCGGTAGGTTGCAAGCATTCAGACAAAATCGTTTTCCCTGAGTTTTTCGACGCCAACCCCGATGCACACGATGAGCGTTATAACACCAAATACGGCGTGTATGAACCCAATTGCGGCCTACGCAACGTACACATGTCGTGGGGGCACGATGAATATTTGTACCAAATGACCAAAAATCATTTACCCGAGTCGGCGTTGTATATGATTCGTTATCACTCGTTTTATGCACAGCACCGCGAAAATGCCTACACGCATTTGATGGACGAGCATGACCACGAATATTTCAAGTGGGTAAAAGTTTTCAATCCTTATGATTTATACACGAAGTCACCAAAGGTTCCAAACTGGAAAGAACTTCGTCCATATTACGAAGATTTAGCCGCTAAATATTTACCAGCAACGCTTAAATTTTAAATTTAGTCGGCAGTTTGCAGTTGACAGTAAGCAAGAATTAATTCATACCTTTCTGCAAACTGCCAACTATAAACTGCCAACTAAACTATGGCTGCCGACCGCCCCGTTACGATTAAAGACATTGCTCGCAAGTTTAAATGCTCACCCTCCACCGTATCAAGGGCGCTCAACAATCATCCCTTAATCAACGAAGATACCCGTCGAAATCTTCAGGAGTATGCCCAAAAAGTTGGTTATCAACGCAATTCGGTTTCCCTTAGCCTTCTTAACAAACGAACGGGAACTTTGGGCGTAATCGTTCCCACCCTCAATCATCAACACGAAACCGCCATCATTGAAGGCTTGCAATCCATTCTGCAACCTTTAGGGTATTTGATGAATATCTGTGTAAGCAACGAAAGCTATCTCCTTGAAAAAGAATACGTTGAAAAACTGTTAGCCAACCGGGTTGAAGGTATTTTCCTTTCAATATCGCAAGAAACGTATGACTCAGGGCACTACGAACATTTGGAAAGCATCATTCAACGCAAAGTCCCACTCATTTTTATTGACCGCGAATACGAAGGATTTGATGCTTGCCGGGTTACCATCGACGATTACTATGGGGCCTTCGCTGCCACCGAACACCTAATTAAAATGGGATGCCAACGGATTGCTCATTTAAAAGGGCCGCATGGTCTGGCCGTGACCGAGCAACGCTACAAAGGCTACGTTGATTGCCTTGCCAAATATCAATTTCCTTTAGATGAAGAGTTGATTGTCACGACCAATTTTGGGGTAGAAAGCGCCATTATTCCCACCCAACGCCTTTTGGCCCTGCCACAGCCCCCCGACGGGATTTTTGGGGTGAATGATCAGGTTGCGATTGGGGCCATGTATGTAGTGAGAGAAAATGGGCTCGAAGTGCCCAACCAAGTTGCAATTGTGGGGTTCGATGACTCACCCATATCAGCGTACATTCACCCTACGCTTACCACGGTAAAACGCCCCGGAAAACAAATCGGAACGGAAGCTTCCCGGATATTTTTAAGTCAATTAAAGGATTCCTCAGCCAATCAGCTTACTGAAAATATTGTTTTATCGGCCTCACTAATCGTCCGAGAATCTACCTTAAAAACTAATCTTTCCCCGGATCAGGGTTCTTGATTGTAATTTGTTGGGAGGTATATACCACCCTAAAGCCCTTATCAATTGGCAAAATAAGCCCTAATTGATAATTCCCTGAGGTATAATTTGTCCTAAACAAATCAATTGAAAAACCGTCTTGATAAATCTTCCCCGACCTTAGTAAGGTTCGCCTATTACTCAGTAACCCCGGTTTGGGCGCAATCAGGTAAACTTCTTCCTTATTTTTCAATAAAACATATACCGAGTGGCTCTCGCCAGCAAACAACTTTTGATTAGACAAACCTATCGTTCTTCCGCTACCTGTTTCCGTTTGTATTTGGAGCAGCATATCAACACTCGGGGTCAGTGAGGTGTCAATTATTTCTCCAAATACCTGAGCTGACAATTCATCCAGTGGTGTTGGCGGAAGATGATACATTCCTCGCGCTACCATTTCGGAATATCTACTTTTTCCAATCGAAATTGGATTTATGTATGTCAAAGGTTTTTTATTAACTTTTTCATTCTTTAATTTAAACGCGTCGCTAATCAATTGTTTTCGGAAAACGACTGCATCAGGAAAAGCAAAAAGTATTCCGCCAATTTCAATCAACATAGAGAACAAAACCCCTGAAACACCAGCCATCATCCTGTATTTATTCGGCAACAACACAATGGTCAATGCATAAATACACAATGCCGTAAACACCGAATAAATCATGTAATGTGGCCACACCACAAAACCTTTGGATTGACGTAATAAACCCGCCCCGATTGCGGTAAAAATCATACACGCAGTAAGGCCTAAAATAGCCAGATTAATGGCATGAGAGGTGATTTTATGCGAAATGGTTATCGCCAATTTATTATTGCGTACCAGTTTTAAATATACTGATAGGAGCAGTATCATAAGCAACAATCCAGCCCCTAAAAGCCCCAACCCTCCATAAAAATTATCGGATTGATTACCTCTCACAAAGAAAAAAATACTACCTAAAAATACACACAAAGTCTGAAAAAAATACTTGGCGCTGAATGTTCCATGCAGTTCCTGAGCGCTGTCGGTTAAATGAACCAACGAAAGTACTGCACAAAAAATCAACCAAATCACGGCTCTTTTATTGCGCTTTTGTAACAGTAGTAGCCCCCCTCCAATAAATAAACTCAGCCATCCATTTCCGTTATTAAAGGTCACCATTACCCCAAACAGCAACGCAATCAAAAAAGAATGCCGACGACTCAAACAGAGAAAATAGAAACACAGGGTGATTAATAAAGTTGATCCAGCATGTTGCCAAGCGGTCATATTCCAAAAAATATCCTGATAATAGATGGGGGAAAAGAGAATAAATCCTACTGGAAGTAAATAGAAAAAAGGGATCGAATTTTTACGAAATACATACCAAAACAACCAAAAAAAAGACCAAATGAAGAAGGTTTCAATCAGAATTTTCTGACGATAGTTTATCTCTCCCGTCAAAAGATATTGAATTAGAAAGGATAGCTTCGTCAGAACAATTCGATGGCCGCCATGCTGCGCCCATAAAACTTTCCAAAATTCGCCGATACTTGGGGCATCAATAAGCCGTAGGGTATAATCAAAAAAGGCGTAATCGTCAATATAGGGAATATTAACCGCTAGACTATAGATAAACCAAAAGAAGGTTGTAGCTAACAAAACCAATAAAACCCCAACTACAAGGTTTAATACGCGCATTTTTCTTCAGTAGGTTTCTCAATAGAAATAATATTCTCTCGCAATTGATCACTGGTTTTAGTGCTTCCATCATGCGACCATCCTGGTGGGTTGAGCACGTACTTAATCTTTGTTTTCAAATCTACATCACGCTTCAAATCCTCAAAGATGGCTTTCCATTCATGAAAAACAGTGTGACCAATCCCCCGTTGGGCAAGGGGCGTAGTCAATCCATATTTTAAAGAAATACTTGCTTCTTCCTCCTGAAAAGTCCCGAATATTCTATCCCAAATGATGAGGCACATTCCCATGTTCTTGTCTAAATATTCAACATTTGAGGCATGGTGCACCCGGTGATGAGAAGGCGTAACCAAAATATATTCCAAAACGCCTAATTTTCCGACATAATTGGTATGTACAATAATGCCGTATATTTGCGTAATGGCATACATCAATATGATATCGGCAGGACGAAAACCTAGCAAGACGAGTGGAATAAAATAAACAAACCGATACAAGGGTTGGAATACCGAAGAACGAAAACCAGTAGTGAGATTAAAATACTCAGAAGAATGATGGGTAACATGAACGGCCCAAAACAAACGACAATAATGGTCTACCACGTGCAATACGTAAAAAAGGAAATCTTCGGCCAAAAACAGCAATAACCAATATCCATAAACGTTGGTAATTTCGGTAACGTGATATTGATAAAACCAAACTAGAATAACGACGTAAATGGCACGGAAAGCCAAATCAATTCCACCGTTAAAAAGCATCAACAAAAAATTTGTAAGCGTATCACGCCAAGTATAATTCTGACGGTGTTGCCAATGACTCGCTAAAGCTTCTAATCCAATTAGCAAAGCATAAAATGGTGTCGTCAGTTGTATTAACGCTTGTTCTAATTCGTTAGTCATTAGAAAAATACTATTTTTGTGCGGCAATTTACGTAAAAACAATACATATTTAACACGTCAAAGTTGATAAAGTCAACGAACCTTTGTATAATAAGCTAAAATACCGACGAAAATAACATGGTAGGAATAATAATGGGTAGCATTTCAGATCTAAAAGTAATGCAGGAAGCTATCGATATTTTAAAAGAGTTTGGGATTGATTTTGAGATAGACATCGTTTCTGCCCATCGTACTCCCGAAAAAATGGTTGATTATGGCAAAAATGCCCGCCTCCGGGGTTTGAAAGTAATCATCGCTGGGGCAGGCGGAGCCGCCCATTTGCCGGGGATGATTGCTTCCTTAACTACTCTGCCCGTGATTGGCGTCCCAGTCAAAAGCAGTAACTCAATAGATGGATGGGACTCTGTTCTTTCGATTTTACAAATGCCGTCGGGTGTACCAGTTGCCACCGTGGCCCTCAACGGGGCACGGAACGCTGGCATTTTAGCTGCGCAAATTATTGGTACGTCAGATACAACAGTTGGTACGAAACTTGAGCAATACAAAGAAGACCTCAAAGTAAAAGTAGCCGAAATGAGCCTAGAAGCCCAAAAAATGAACGCCATCAAATAAAATAAGGGGCATCATTGTAAGGCACAAAATTTTCACCTATTTTGAATTAGATTTTACCAAGCTGGGGTTTTATGGCTATAAAGTACAACCTTTACACTTTGGAAATCGACTAAAACACCACAAAATCAAATGTCAGAGAACGAAAATAGAAATCGTCGCCCTGAAGAATCATCAAAGTTGCCTTATCTTTCATTAGGCGTTTTGGTTTTGATGATTGCCGGATTATTGTACGTTGGTTATGAATATATTGCCGACGACGCTGCCGATGTAGATCAACTTCTTAATACCCCATTGGACACCACAGGTCGGGAATTACAGCCCATACCTAACGAAAACGACCAGTTGTCGACGGTGCCTCAATCTTCAAAAGAAACAACCAGCAGTACAACAGAAGAGAAAACAAACGATTCTCCCAAAGAAGAAGAAACGGTAACTCCCACCCCTCGCCCTGCCGACGAGGAAGAAACTAAAAAGCCCGAAGAAAAAGCCCCCGAAAAACCTAAACCTGTCGCAGTCGATCCTGGAGGAGTGGAAATTACGCACACCGTTCAGAGTGGTGAGACATTTTACGGCATCGCCAATCGGTACAATCTAAAAAGCGGAACCCTAAAAGGGCTCAACCCAGTCATAAAAGATGAAAGTGCTGATGTAAAATCAGGGGTAACGCGCATTAAGGTTCGCGTTCAGGCCGTTCATACGGTTGGGCCTGGCGATATTTTGCGGGTCGTAGCCGAGAAATATGGCGTAACGGTAGAACAACTGATGGCTGCTAATAAGAAGACTAAGAACTTTACCGAACGGGGCGAAAAACTCATTATTCCATTTCCAGAAAAGAAATAGTTAACTGACTTTAGCCAGCCGTTCTTTACGACCAAAAAACTCCGAGATGGTTGGTTCCGAAGCGCTTTTCACTTCCTGTTCGTTGTAAAACATTAAACTCCAGTTTCCATCGTGGTCTTCCACTAAAGCACTCAACGATTCCACCCAATCCCCCGAATTCATGTAAATCAATCCGTCTATTTGGCGAATCGCAGGTTGGTGAATGTGTCCGCAGATGATTCCATCACAATTCTGTGAACGGGCTAGTTCGGTTAGCTTTTCTTCAAAATCAGAAATATAACTGACCGCCGCCTTTACCCGTTGCTTAATTACCTGCGACAATGAGTAATAAGGAAGTCCCTGCCACGAGCGATAATGATTATAGAGTTTATTGACCCAAAGCAGAAATGTATAGCCCATATCGCCCAAGTAAGCCAACCATTTTAGATTAGTAGTGATGCTGTCAAAAACATCCCCGTGGGTGATGTAGAAACGCTTGGTACCCGATTTAAGAATATAATCTTTTCGAATCTGAAACTGCTTCCCTAATCGAAGCGGCCTGATACGGTCTAAAAAATCGTCGTGATTACCACGCAGATAAATTACCTTCGTGTCATAATCATCCATCATTTTCAGAACTGTCTTAAAAAATGCGGTGTGTTTTTTCTTCCAAGCCCCGTATTTTCTTAATTGCCATCCATCAATGATATCGCCGTTGAGAATCAACTTTCGGCATTTATATTGTTTTAGGAAATTAGTGACTTCTTTGGCTTTGGAGCCTTTCGTACCCAAGTGCAGGTCCGAAATGACGATTGTGCGAAAATGGATCTTGCTTTTCATGTACTCAAAAAAAGCACTAATCCATTACTTATTCATTATCAGCAATTTACCTTTTTAATATTTTTTTTTGTGTGCAATAACATTTGAGTAATAAAGAATAATCTACTCAAAACATCATTTACTAATCTACTGATATTCAGCACAATCACATTATTGGTTACATATTAATAATCCATGACGATTTGGTAGTTCAGTACATTTAGAGGAACTTTAAAAACAAAATAGTCATTAAAGATAAATCAAAATTTTATCAGCAAAACCGTATACATCCATGGAAAACCCAGTATTGATTTTTGGGGCAAAAGGTTTAGGAGTAGTTGCATTAGATATTTTTCAGCGCAATAACGTAGTAGTGTATGGCTTACTGGACGATGACCCTAATTTACACAACACCCAAATTGGTGAATACACCGTTTTGGGAAGTACCGACGACGACGGATTTTTAAAACTCATCGGCAAAAAGTGTGAGGCATTTGTCGCTATCGAAGCGCGTGCCGAACGGCACGACCTCGTCGAAATGCTCAACGAACGACGCAGCATTATGCCCGTCAATGCCATTCATGATACGGCCATCATCTCTACTTTTGCCCTAATCGGCCACGGAAATTTGATTGGTGCCCGCGTAGCCATCAGCTCCAAAGTAGTACTCGGCCACCATTCTATTTTGCACACTGGCGTCGTTATTGAGCACGACGCCATCTTGGGCGACTACGTTAATATCGGCGCCGGAAGCATCATTGGAAGTGGCGTAGTGATTGACCAGGATGCCTTTATCGGATCAGGAGTTACGGTTATTTCGGGCGTAAAAATCGGCAAAGGAGCCAGTGTAGGTGCAGGTTCGGTTGTAGTGGAAAATGTACCTTCGGGAAGTCGGGTGTTTGGAAATCCTGCTAAGAAGGTCTAAATTTTCAACACAGAAGGGGCCTCAATGAATGAAGCCCCTTCTGTGTTGAAAATTTACAATAAAACCAAAGTAGCTTATAATTAACGATTTATAACCTCAAAAACCCCCATTCCATTAAATACCGCCCCGCGTTGAATCTCTAATTTTCGACATTGTACCTTCCCCAGCGCAGGAGTTACCGCAATGATGTGTGGTGTTT
This sequence comes from Runella rosea, assembly GCF_003325355.1. Lineage (GTDB taxonomy): Bacteria > Bacteroidota > Bacteroidia > Cytophagales > Spirosomataceae > Runella > Runella rosea. The sequence goes on along the minus strand of NZ_CP030850.1, from coordinate 6,473,761 downwards.
TGATAAGTACATCATCATAAGGATAGGGCACATGCCCACAACTCCAAATAGCGGCGTTGTTCCATAAACCCGAAGCTGTACTCTGGCATACAACAGGCGGAATAAATCCCGCAGTTTTGGAGGTGGTATCAGCCCATATCTTACCCGTATCAGTCAATCTAAAAAACTGATTTTCCGTAGATTGAATCCCCGTCAGAAACTGTGTACCAGGATTTGCTATCGTAGGGCGCGCTCTGAAGGGAGCCAAATTGGCCGATGGCGCACTTGCCGAATAATTCCCCTCCCCCCAACCCGTCGCCTCGTGCCCCTGCAACCAAGCCGTATACCAAGTAAAGTTCCATTGATTGGCGTTGAAAGTACCGTTGAAATCGGGAGTAGTAATCGACATCGTTTTGAACGCCAATGAATTTTGGTACGCTCGTAGATTTTCTGATTTGACACGCCAGAACTCCCATTCACTAAAAGTCAGGTATTTACCATAGAAACGGCCATTGATAACCACGTAACTTTCCCAGAGGTAAAAATCTCGATAATCCACCGGGGATCCCATCCCAATCGGATTATATACCTGGTTTATCGTACTGCCAAACACTTCCTCAATGTCACCCGTGTTGACAAAAGCGTTCAAACCCTGTGCATGAATATATCGCACCGCACTGTCTTGCCTAGCACGAGTCACATTTTGGGCGTATCCGTAGTCATCTAAAAAAATGCCTTGTACGCCCATCGCTTTCCAGAGGTCTACATGGGTACGTATCTCGGCATTGGTCCAAGGAGTCCTGCCAGCAATATGCCTTCCCAACCAGATATAGCCAAATACTTTTACATTGCTTTTAATGTTGGCGATGATGGTCTTAGTATTGATATGGTCTCCATGCCCTGATTGCTCCAAGCCCTCGCCTAGCACTACGTATTGGTATTGCATAAAAGTATTGCTCGCCGCCATTAAGTCGCCCGCCGCTCCGTTGATAAGCGATGGGTACCCATAATAAATAAGAAGATTCTTAGGGAGTGTTTGGGCAAGGGAATCACCAGAGACCATTCCTAGACCAGCCATCAGAAGTAAAAATACAACATACTTTTTCATATTGATTGGTTTCATTGCTACCGCTTAGAATCAGGTTATGCTCTAAATATCAGTTACAAAAAATTTCACGTCCACCTTCACCCCTCTAAGCAGTTCACGCGTTCGCTCAGGGCGTGCATCCGTCAAAAACACCTGTCCGAATGACTCATTTTCAATGAGCTGGATTAATTTTTGGATGCGGCGGTCGTCCAACTTATCGAAGATGTCATCCAACAGCAGCAACGGCTTCATTTCTTTCTCGACCGAAAGCAGTTCAAACTGGGCTAATTTCAACGCCAATACAAACGACTTCTGTTGCCCTTGCGAACCAAATTTTTTCAGGGCAACCTCCCCCATTTCAAACCGAAAATCATCTTTATGAGCGCCCATGAACGTACGCTGCATTTGCAAATCCCGCTGACGATGACGCCGGAAGTTCTCTCTAAACGCCAAATCTTCCATTTCGGATTCGTATTTCACCGCCACCATTTCCCGGCTTTCGCCCAAAAAACCGTAATAACGCTGTACCAAAGGCTCAAAATCAACCAAAAATCGCTGACGACGGTCAAAAATTCGATTGGCGAGGGAAATAAGTGATTCATCGTACGTATCCAATAATAAATCATCTACGTAATGACGCTCAAAAAAAATCTTAAGGAGGCTGTTTCGCTGCGCCAGCAGTTTGTTATATTGAAGTAAATCCTGTAAATACAATTGGTCCAATTGCGACAGCACACCGTCAAAAAAACGCCGCCGCTCTTCACTTCCCTCCCGCACTAAATCGGTATCATTCGGCGCAACCAAGACAACTGGAAACTCCCCGATGTGGTCGCTAATGCGCTCGTACGGTTTTTTATCCGACAGCAACACTTTCCGTTGACCCCGTTGCAGACTACAAGTAACTTGTATTTCGCGGGCGTCTTTCTTAAAAATGCCGTCAATGAGCATAAAATCAGCGTTGTGCTGAATACTAAACGCATCCTGTACCTGAAATGCACTCTTGGTCAACCCCAGCCAATAGACGGCATCAAGCAGGTTGGTTTTACCGCTTCCGTTCTCCCCTACGATACAATTGAGCCCGGGACTAAACTCAAAACGCCCCTCTTCATAATTCTTGAAGTACGTCAAATGGAGTTTTTCTAAGTGTAGCTGTGGCATTAATTGGTTTTATGCTTATTTTCGCGGGGCAAAGATAAAATAGTCAACAGTTCTCAGTTCATAGTTGACCGATAAACTTTATTTTTTATAAAAAATGGCAACCAAAACCAAAGCGACACCCGCAAAAATTACCCATCCCAAAGAACGATATATGTACTGGTATGAGTCAATGCAACTTCAGCGTAAGTTTGAAGAAAAAGCAGGGCAACTCTACGGTCAGCAAAAAATACGCGGCTTTTGTCACCTGTACATTGGTCAGGAGGCGTGTTCGTCGGGCGGAGTAAGTGCATTGACTAAAGATGACAAATGGATCACCGCGTACCGTGACCACGGTATTCCGTTGGCACTCGGCACTGACCCCAACGCCATTATGGCCGAGCTTTTCGGAAAAGCGACGGGTACGACCAAAGGAAAAGGCGGTTCAATGCACATTTTTGATAAAGAGCATAATTTCGTGGGCGGACACGGTATCGTGGGCGCGCAAATCCCATTAGGAGCTGGAATTGCATTTGCCGAAAAATACAACAAAACCACCAACCTTTGCATCTGTCTTTTTGGCGACGGAGCCGTGCGTCAAGGTGCTTTGCACGAGGCGTTTAACATGGCCATGACGTGGAAACTGCCCGTTATTTTTGTCGTAGAAAATAACGGATATGCCATGGGAACGTCGGTCAACCGGACCTCCAACGTCACCGACCTTTACACCATTGGCGAAGCCTACGATATGCCTTCGGAGCCAGTCGATGGAATGGACGTAGAAGCCGTACATGAGGCCGTTAGCCGCGCAGCAGAACGTGCCCGCAGCGGACAGGGTCCAACCTTTCTTGAATTCAAAACTTATCGTTACCGTGGTCACTCCATGTCTGACCCGCAAAAATACCGCACCAAAGAGGAGGTCGAAGAATACAAAAAACGCGACCCTATCGAAATGGTAAAGTCTACAATCCTGACTAACGGTATAGCTACGGAAGAAGAATTGGCCGCTATTGATGCCAAAATCAAGCAGCAAGTAGAAGACGCCGTGAAGTTTTCGGAAGAGTCTCCTTGGCCTGATGCATCCGAGATTTTCAAAGATGTGTACGTTCAGGAAGACTATCCTTTTATTATGGATTAATTTTCGGTGACAGTAAACGTTGGACTATAGATACTGGGTAAAACCCCTAGTATCTGTAGTCCAACGTTTTTTATCTACTTTTATGGCTATGAAAACGTTAGGGAATTATTTTATTTTTCTGGGAAGTTTATTGAGCAACCGCGAGAAGTTTCGCGTATACGTCAAACTGGTGTTTGATGAATGTATCGAAATCGGCACCAATTCCGTCTTTATCGTTTCCATCGTTGCTACTTTTTTGGGGGCCGTGACCTGCGTTCAGACCGCCGACAACCTCGTCAGTCCCTTTGTTCCCAACTACATTATTTCGCTGATTGTGCGTGATAGCAGTATTCTGGAATTTGCCCCCACTATCACCTGCGTTGTCTTGTCGGGGAAAGTAGGTTCTCACATTGCGGGAGGGCTAGGTACAATGCGTATCACTGAGCAAATCGACGCGCTGGAAGTGATGGGAATCAATTCTATTTCATATTTAGTACTGCCCAAAATCATTGCTTCGGTCATTACTTTCCCGATGTTGGTAATTCTCTCGGGTTTCTTGTCCATTTTTGGGGGATATCTGGCAGGAATCGCCACTAATGTTATTTCTCCTGAAGATTATATCATCGGTCTTCGTTCTGATTTTCGGCCCTTCAATATCCCCTTTGCCATCATCAAGTCGGTGGTGTTCGCCTTTCTGATTACTTCTATTTCTTCATTTAAAGGGTACTTTACCCGAGGAGGAGCCTTGGAAGTAGGGCAAGCATCAACAGCTGCCGTTACCAACAGCTGTATTGCCGTATTGATTGCCGATTATTTGTTAGCGCAATTGCTATTATTGGACTAGATACTTTCAATCACTTTTTCAACCACATAGGCCTGAGTTCCAAGCCATTTAGCTTCTTGACCGAGTTGAGATATAACCACGGTTAGGTTGTTTCTGAAGTCCGTCAAACAATATTTATTGATGGCTTGCTCAATCGGATTGGTGATAAAAGCACCTGCTTTTGCCACTATTCCGTCCACGATGATAATTTCGGGGTTGAACAAATGAATCGCGATAGACAATCCTTTACCAAGTTCCATCCCGATTTCGTGCAGGATGTCAATGGCAAATGAGTCTCCCTGCCAAGCGGCATCAATGATGGTTTCGGCATCTATTTTTTCGCCTTCAATCGCCGATAGCCGAGAAATTCTACCTTCGGCCAAGCCTTTCTTTATTCGTCGAATCAATGACGCTGCCGATGTGATGGTGTCGAGACATCCTACTTTTCCGCAGTGACACAACTCACCGTTGGGCACCACCTGAATGTGACCAAGCTCGCCCGCAAATCCCGACGCTCCCTGAAAAACTTCTCCGTTCAAAATAACGCCTAACCCTACGCCCCAATCAATATAAATAGCCAGAACGTGGTCTTTACCCTGAGCAAGTCCAAAACGGTGCTCACCCAACGTTGTTGCTTTGGTGTCATTAATAACGTAGACCGGAAATTTGAAATAATTTTCCAAAAAAGCGCCAAAAGATTCATTTTGGTTCAGGCTACGGTAGGTAAAGTTGAAGCCTTTGCGCGCATCCACCAATCCCGCGACCGAAACACCCATGGCCATAAAACCATCATAATGAATATTTGACTCCCGTAAAACCTGCTCGGTAGCCTCAACAAGACTCTTCAAAAACTGGGGCGAATCTTCCAAACGCAGGTTAAAATCCCGACGCATAATCACCTCATTCTTAAGGTTTAAAATCAGGATTTTGGTATCATGCGTATTTACGTCCAACACAACAGAATAAAAACGCTCCGTGCTAAGACTGAACAAAACGGGCTTACGGCCCTGCTTTGTCACCCCCGTCCCTACGGGCACGATCCATTTTTCTTCCACCATTTCTTCCACGATACTGGTCACGGAAGGAACGCTGCTGTGAATGACACGCGCCATTTCAGCAATGGAACAAGTACCCGAGCGATATAACTCAGTAAGAATACGACGACGATGTTGGCTCTTTTTGTAGTCAACGACAGAAGTTTTAGGCAGGATATCAACCTCAGACGAAGTAGTGGAATCAAACATATAGCATTAAGGAAAAACAGCGATTAAAATACTGTACTTAAAAGTATAAATGTAATATTAATTTTTTTTAGTAATTAATACAAATTAAAAATAATTTTTATTAAATTTATTTGTTAAAATTAACTTTCTCTTTATAATTGTAAAATAATTCTATAAATCCCTCCATTCACTCTTAACAAGTACAACCAAAAATTATTTTTTTTACTAATCATCACTAACAATCCATCATTTATGAAAAAACCGCTACTTGTGTGCATGTTGCTTTTGCTTGGCTGCATTTCGGCCTTTGCGCAAAGCAACCGTACCCTCACGGGTACTGTACGCGATGCTAAGGGCGAAGCCATCCCAGGCGTAAGCATTATTGAAAAAGGCTCTCGCAGTGGCGCCATCACTGACCAGTATGGTAACTTTCGAATCAACATTGGCCCCAGCTCAACGTTGATTTTTTCTTATGTAGGTTTTCTAAAAAAAGAGGTGTCCGTTGGAAACAGCAGTGCCCTATCCGTGGTATTGGATGAAGATACCAAAACCTTAAGCGAAGTAGTTGTGACGGGATTTGGGGTAAAACAGGAAACCCGTAAACTGGCCTATGCGGTGCAGGAAGTAAAAGGGCAAGACCTTATCCGTACCAACAACGCAAACGTTGTTAACTCGCTTCAAGGAAAAGTGGCTGGTGTGCACATTGACCAAGGCACCGGCGGCCCGATGTCTTCTTCCCGGATTCGTATTCGCGGAAATGCCTCTTTGGGCGGCAATACCCAACCTCTTTTTGTAATTGATGGCGTGTTGATTCGTCCCGGTACTTCGGGGGCTGACTCTTGGGGCGCTGCACAGGACATGGGTAACATCATGAAAAACATCAACTCTGATAACATCGAGTCGATGACCGTTCTGAAAGGCTCGGGTGCAAGTGCGCTTTACGGCTCAGAAGCATTGAACGGGGTAATTGTAATTCAAACCAAAAAAGGACGTGTACAGAAGGGATTGGGCGTAACCTACAACCATACTTCTTCTTTTGAAAAAGCATATCGTTTCCTTGATTTACAAAACGAATTTGGGGCGGGTATCAACCCAACTTTCACTAAAGGAGCCGACGGTGTAGACGAAGTAGACCGCGTAGGTGGCGCATGGAGCTATTCATACGGCCCACGCTTACAGGGCCAAATGGTACGTGACTTGGACGGCCGGATGGTGCCATGGGTAGCTAACAACCCACTTGATTTCTTCCAAACTGGTCGATATACCAACCATAACGTAGCCGTTGAAGGCGGTACCGAAACAACCACCTTCAGAGCGGCTTACTCGCGCCTCAACAACAGTACCATTATGCCTTCAGGTACTGAACTCCAGCGTAACAACTTTAACTTGAGAGCAACCCAAAAAATCGGAAAAATCTTCACGTTGGATGCAACAGTAGACTACACCGACAACAACCTGACAAACCCTGCCCGTCAGGGGGGTAACTTCAACCCCGTGTTCCGTCTTGTGTTTGGTCGTCCGCGTACTTTCGATATTAATTATTGGGCAAACAACTACATTGACCCTGTGGCAGGTGGCCGCCGTCAAGGTGTAAACGACCCTTACAACATTACGTCTTTCTTCTGGGAAACGTTTGAAAGAGACGAACTTCAGAACGAGAAAGTATTCCGTACTAATATCGACCTTACGGCCAATATCGCGCCGTGGCTCAACCTTTTGGTACGCGGAAACGTACAGAACCAATTGATTAAAGCAGAGACCAAAAACCGTGGTGATGGTCCCCGTTTTGCTGGCAACGACTTATATCAAACGCGTACCCAAGACGACTCTCAGTATCGTTTACAGGCGGTCTTGAGTGCTAACCGTACCATTGGAAACAATTTGCAATTTAACATCTCGGCAGGTGGAGAAACCAACCGCCTATTGGGTGGTCGTAACTACCGCACCTATACTGATGGTGGCTTGCGTTTGCCTGAGATTTATTCACTGGCCAACGCTCGTAACCGCATTGAGGTTGCTACGGGGCTAATCGCCCAAAAACGTACCGACGCCGTCTATTTATACGGTGACTTGACGTACAAAGAGTTTTTGACGTTCAACTTTAGCAATCGTATGGACTTTTCTTCTACCCTGACTTATGCCGATGGTAGCGGAGATTTCTCTTACTATTATCCTTCAGTTGGGGTTTCTTACATCGTGACCGAAAGCATCAAAAACTTGCCTAGCTGGCTCAGTTTCGGTAAACTTCGCGGTAGCCTTGGCTACACCGGAGCCGATACCGACCCATGGTCACTCAACCGTACAGGTATCTATAGCCCTGGCGGAGTTTACAATTATCCAGGCGGTACCATTCAACGCTCTGGTTTCCGCGACAACACCCTGCCCAACTACGCATTACGTAACCGTTTGGCGCGTGAGTGGGAACTTGGCTTTGACGCCCGCTTCTTCAACAACCGTCTTGGTATCGACTTTACCGTTTATAACAAACTCACTACCAACGAAATCCTGAGCATTCCTGTTACTTCAGAAGCAGGGGTTGGTAGCCGAATTATCAATGCTGGTAAAATCCAAAACAAAGGGATTGAGTTGATGATTACAGCTACGCCAATCAAATCAAATGATGTGCGTTGGAATACTTCTTTGAACATTACCCGCAACCGAAACAAAATCCTTGAATTGACCGAAGGAATCAGCTCTTACCAGCTTGATTTGGCATTCGGTGCCGATATGGCTTCGGTGGCCCGCGTTGGAAAAGACTACGGTACCATTGTCACTTCTTATGCTTTTGCTACGTACCAGAGAAAAGATGCTTCTGGCAACCCAGTTGCTCACCCTAGCAACGGACAACGTGTGATTGGTTCAGTAAGTGGTGGTTCTGGCGGTTACCTTGGCTTTATGCGCAGCGGTGCTTATGGACAAGGCGAAAAAGAAATCGGCAGCATCATGGAAAAAGTATTGTTGAGCAACATCAACACCGTTACTTACAAGAACTTTACCCTGAACCTGCAAGTCGATTCAAAAATCGGCGGCATGATGGCTTCGGCCACGCACCAGTACGGTTCTCAAAGCGGTAACTTCGCCCGCAGTCTACCTGGACGTAACAAAGAGCTTGGCGGCGTTGAATTTACGGATGCACAGGGAGTAAGACGCGACGACGGTATTATTCCTGATGGTGTAATGGCGGATGGTTTTAAAGTAACCAAAGATGGTCAAACCATCGAATTGGGCGGTATGACTTATGCAGAAGCAGTACAAAAAGGCTACATTACCCCAATTCCTGCTCGCAACTACTACGAAAACCTTACCCAATGGTCGTCGGGTATCCGTGAGTATTCAACCTTTGAAAACTCTTGGGTGTCGATGCGTGAAATCTCTGTAGGCTACGACGTACCAGCTAAGTTTGTGAACAAAATTAAGTTTCAGACCCTACGCCTCAGCGTAGTGGGTCGCAACTTAGGCTACCTGTATCGTACTGCTCCCGATGGCATCAACCCTGAAGGTTTGAAATCGAACCGTCCGGGTGAGTTTGCCGAATACGGTGGTTTACCATTCTCACGTAACATTGGTGTAACCCTTAACGCAGGTTTTTAATTTTCAGCTGTTCACTGCTGAACTTTTACAATCATTCATTAAAGACAGAATATTATGAAATGGTCCAATAAAACAATCCTTGGTTTGCTCGTTGCAGGATTTGTCACTACTTCCTGTGAAAAGCAAGACTTCGTGGAAATCAACAAAGATCCGGATGCGCTTTCGACCGTACCGCCGGAAAACCAATTGCTCAATGCAACCATCAGCTTGCACTCTCAAGATTTTGAGGCTTTTTACGATACGTATCGCCGTATCATGCCTTGGATGCAATACAACACAGGTACCAACGGCAACGAGTTAGGCTTTACGAGCAACGTAGATAACTTCTCTCAGCGCTACGGCCGTTTCTACAACGGAGTCGGCAACGTATTGTACGATTTGGAAAAGCTGGTAGACCGCTTGCCCGAAAGCGAGCGCCCGAAATATGTACACATGATTCGGATGGCCCGCGTGTTGCGTTCTTACTACGCATTTTACGTGAGCGACATCTACGGTAGCATTCCTTATTCTGACGCTTTCCAAGCGCGTTATGGCGGTACACTTACCCCAAAATATGACACGCAACAGGAGCTTTTCAATAAGTTGGATACCGATTTGAAAGAAGCAGTTACTACTTTAAAAACGGTACAAACGGTAGTTCAAATCAACACAAGTGCACCTGCGTACGACCAGTACTACGGTGGCAACGCTGCCAAATGGGTAAAAGCCGCCAACGCGCTCCGTTTGAAAATCGCAACGCGCCTCGTCAAAAGAGATGCCGCTAAAGCCCGTAGCATTGCTCAGGAAGTACTGGCTACGCCTGCTGATTTGATGACGTCAAACGCCGACGGTTGGGTATTTATAGGTCGTTTTGATTTTACAAGTGGTGGCAACTGGAATCCAGACGGCTTTAGAGCTGGCAAGCCGTTGGTTGACTTTATGTGGAACACTAAAGACCCGCGTTTGGACGCATTTTTTACGCCAAACCGCTACACACAGGCCAATATTGACGCGTTGATTGCCGCTAAGCAATTGCCTGCGGGTACTACCGAAAATGCCCGTCGTTATGTAGGTAGCTTTACCAGCCCCGACGAAGCTCAAAGCGCCACCAATCGACGTGCGTTTTATACCCCGAAAACCATCACGGTTAACGGTCAGCAAGTATCCGTTGATACTTTGTCTAACATTCAACCACGTTTGTTCCAGCCTGCCTTCAACAGCGGTAACGGCGTGGGTGACGGTAACTCTTACCTCCCTGTCATTACGTACGCTGACTTTTGTTTTATGCGCGCCGAATTAGCGGCCCTTACCATCACGACTGAGTCGGCCAAAGATTGGTACGAAGCAGGGATTACGGCTTCTATTCAGTGGTTTGACGAGGTAGCTAAAGGAAGTAAAATCGAGAATTACACCGCACTGACAGCGGGCGAAATCGCCGCTTATCTGGCCAAGCCAGAAGTAGCTTTCACCCCTGCCAAAGCACTGGAACAAATTGCTAGCCAAGCCTACATCAATTACTTCAACAAAGTAAATGAAGGATGGGCCGTATGGAAAAGAACGGGCTTCCCCAACGCTACTTCAGTTTTGGCATTGCCCAATATGCGCTCAAACGGTGCTGTGTTGAGCCTTCCACGCCGCGCCCCTCTTGGTTTGATTAACACAAGTGACCCTAACTATACCAACAAAAAAGGTGCATACGACGCCATGGCTGCCATCACAGGATGGGGCCGCGACCCACAGGATGCTACCGGCCGTGTATGGTGGGATCAATAATAATGCAATTCAATAGAGTTGAACTTTGGTAAACTGATTTAAATTCCGAGATAGTTTTATCTCGGAATTTTTTTCTTTCATTTATCGTACTTTTGTGTATCTCATACTACCAAATACCACTTTTACCATGCGATTGGGGAAACCGAAAATGAACGTATCCTATCGTAAGGCATTTTTTTTCTGCCTTATCAGCATTACTTCTTTTGCCCAAAAATTTACCTTCTACCAAGACGTACAACCTATTATCCACGCACACTGTGCTGGATGCCACCGCCCTGGCGAAGCGGCTCCGTTTAATCTCATTACCTACAATGACATTAGTAAACGCTCCGACTTCATCAAAAAAGTGACTACCAACGGCTACATGCCGCCTTGGTACGCCAACGACCACTACACCGATTTTACCAACAAACGCCAACTTACCGAGTCCCAAATCCAAACCATTGGGTCGTGGATTGACGACGGTATGCCCAAAGGAAAAGTCAACCTTGAAGCAGAAACTAAACTCTTAGAGCGCACCGATGCTGGTACCGCTTACCACCGCAAGCCTGATTTGACACTCAAGATGGCGCAATCTTACCTCCAAAAAGGGGATGGCGAAGAGCGCTTTATGGTATTCAAGATTCCTTTTGAACTGCCTGCCGAAGCCAACGTGGAAGCGGTAGAGTTTACTTCCAACAATAAAAAAATCATTCATCACGCCAACTACGCGGTTCACCCCGTTGAAGACCCACGCATTGACATTCATACTACGGTGTCACAAATCAATCTGGGTACCGACGAGAAATATAACTACGACCAATGGCTTCCGTATAAAAAGCAAATGGTATATTATGGCGGCTGGATACCAGGCTCATCGTACGAATCATACCCAGCTGGCGTTGGCTGGCGAATGCCCAAGCGAGGCGTGATTTTGCTTACGATTCACTTTGGCCCTGCGGGCAAAGACGCCGAAAGCATCGACGGAGTCAACTTCTTTTTTAAATCTGAACCCATCCAACGCACCGTAAAAGTAATCAGCTTGGGTTCAGGCGGCATCGGTCAGAAGGACATCGACCCTCCGCTGATGATTTTTGCCAATGACAAATCAACGCACCATCTCCAAGTGACCAACCGAAACGAGGATATTTCATTGCTGTATGTATGGCCGCACATGCACCAAATCGGCGCTGAATTCAAAGCCTACGCCACCACCCCCAGCGATACCATCCCGTTGGTACACATCCCCAAGTGGGATTTCAGGTGGCAAGAACTCTATCGTTATCGCCGGCCAGTAGTACTGCGACGCGGCTCAGTCATCAACATCGACGGCACTTACGACAATACCGCCGAAAACCCCGCCAATCCGTTTAACCCCCCGAAACTTATTTTATCGACGGGCGATATGCGCAGCGATCAGGAAATGCTTACGCTGTTGTTGGTATACGTGCCTTATCTGGACGACGACGAAAAAAAAACTTGGGAATAAACTGGCTGGATTCTTTCATTAAACACGACCGATATGAATCGACTTTTATACAGCGCCTTGGGTTTCTCCGCTTTATTGCTGTTTCAGATTTTACTGCCAACGGCACCCAAAGAAAAGTTTGTAACCATCGGTAAAAAGGACAAACAACACCCCAGTATATCAGCCGCTGCCCAGCCTCTCTTCAAACTGTTGAGTCCAGACCAAACGGGTGTTAGGTTCATCAATCAAATCAAGGAAGACGATTCTTTGCACATTTTCAAATACGAATACCTCTACAACGGTAACGGCGTAGGCGTGGGAGATTTTGACAACGACGGATTACCCGATTTGTTCTTTTCGGGCAATACCGTTCCTCATAAATTATACCTCAATCGCAAAAACTGGAAATTTGAGGATGTTACTGCTCCTGCCGGCATAACTGGCAACGGTACCTGGGGCACGGGAGTGAGTGTAGTAGATATCAATGGCGACGGTTTATTGGATATTTACGTTTGCCATTCGGGAAAATTCCCCTCTGAACGCCTCGTCAATGAGCTTTTTATTAACCAAGGCGTCCAAAAAGGGATTCCCGTCTTTAAAGAAAGTGCGCGTGAGTACGGGCTGGATTTGCCAGGCACGCAAAGCACCCAAGCCGCGTTCTTTGATTATGACCGCGATGGTGATTTGGACGTGTTTGTCCTCAACCATTCCAACCATACCTACAATCCGTTCTTGAATACCCGTTCCATTCGCGCAACCCCCGATATGCGTTTTGGCAATCGATTGTTAAAAAATGAAAAAGGCCTCTTTGAGGACGTTACTTTACAGGCGGGGATTATTAACAACCCCCTCAATTTTGGGTTAGGTGTTGCCATTGCTGACCTCAACCACGATGGTTGGCCCGATATTTATTCCACCAGTGATTATACCGAACAAGACTGCCTTTACCTCAACCAACAGGACGGCACTTTCAAAGAATCATTGCGCCAGAGTATGGCCCATACTTCTAAGTTTTCGATGGGGGTAGACATTGCCGATTACAACAACGATACCCGGCCCGATGTGTTTACCCTCGACATGCTGCCTGAAGATAACCATCGTCAAAAAATGCTGAAAGGGCCCGATGAATACGACCAATATAAACTCTTGATAGACAGCGGATATTACCATCAAAATATGCGTAATATGCTACAATTAAACCAAGGGGTGAAGCAAAATAATGCAACCCCAGCGTTTTCAGAAATTGGTCAGTTGGCGGGTGTTTCTGCCACCGACTGGAGTTGGGCGGGATTATTTGCCGATTTTGACAACGATGGCTGGCAGGATTTGTTTGTTTCCAACGGTTATTTGCGCGATTTTACCGACTTAGATTTTATGAAATATACCGTTGCTGAGGCCAAACTAGACTACGCAGCGCGCGGAATACTTGATTTTCAGACCTTTGAGTTGGTCAAAAAAATGCCCTCAAACCGACTGCTTAATTACGTTTTTCGGAACAACCATGATTTAACGTTTTCAAAGAAAAACCAAGAATGGGGCATTACTTCGCCTTCGGTTTCAACGGCCGCCGCCTACGCCGATTTTGACGATGATGGTGACATGGACATGGTGGTTTGCAACCAAAATGAACCCGTACATCTTTACCAAAACCAAGTCAACCTTAATAGTGACAAGCCCCATTTTTTAAAGGTAAAGCTCAAGGGGCAAGATGGCAACGCCCAAGCTTTGGGAGCAAAAGTTATCGTTGAAACCACCGCTGGGGTTCAATACCGGGAGCTGTATCCCGTGCGTGGCTATCAGGCGTCGGTCGAACCACTGCTCAGTTTTGGACTGGGCACACAGCCGTCTGTAAAATCCCTCACGGTGTATTGGCCCAACGGAAAACGTAGCATTTTACCCAGCCCTCCCACCGACCGGCTGATTGAATTATCGCAGCAGGATGCCACCGAAACAGCGGCCTTTGCCATGCCTAATCGCTCTCCGATTTTTACCGAAACAGCAGCAAAAAACACTTTATATTTTCATCACCGAGAAAACGATTTTATTGATTTTAAAGTCGAAGTATTGATTCCTTACCAGCTCTCCCGACTAGGCCCTGCCCTGGCGAAAGCGGATGTAAATAGCGACGGGCTGGAGGATATTTTTGCGGGCGGGGCCGTAGAACAAAGTGGAGAATTGTGGATGCAACGTACCGATGGCAATTTTCAGCGGGCTGCCCAACAACCTTGGCAAAAGGAAGCCGTCAGTGAGGATGTCAACGCCCTTTTCTTCGATGCCGATGGTGACAAAGACGCTGATTTGTACGTAGTCAGCGGGGGAAATGAGTATGAATCTGGCTCTCCCGAATACCAAGACCGGCTGTATATCAACGACGGAAAAGGTCTTTTTCAGCGCGCTATTTCGACCCTTCCCACCATGAACGACAGTAAAATGGCCGTAACAGCAGCAGATTTTGACCAAGATGGCGACCTCGACCTTTTTGTTGGAGGGCGCGGCAAAGCAGGCTTTTTTCCAATGCCTTCTGTAAGTTATCTTCTCCGAAATGATAAAGGTATTTTCACCGACATTACAGATCAAACAGCCCCCGCTTTACGCACCATCGGCATGGTTCAAACGGCCGTTTGGGCTGATTTAGACAAGGATAAATACCCCGAACTGATTTTGGCGGGCGATTGGATGCCGCTCAAAATTTTCCGAAACAAGGGCGGCCGTCTCACCGATATATCAGAAGAAAGCGGGCTTACCAACACCGAAGGATTGTGGGCGACGCTGCTGCCCGCCGATGTTGACAACGACGGAGACCTAGACATCATTGCGGGCAATGCAGGCCTCAACAACCAATTTAGGGCGTCAGTCAAAGAACCCATGAGTATCGTGGCCGCCGACATCAACGATGATGGCGTCATTGATCCCATTTGGTGTTATTTCATAGAGGGAAAAAGCTATCCCGTCGCCTCCCGCGATGAACTGCTCGACCAAGTGGTACCACTTCGTAAAAAATTTAATCGCTATCATCTCTACGCCAACGCCACCATCAACGACATTTATACAAACAAACAACTCGCCCAAGCCCACACGGTCTACTGCCGCCAATTGGCTTCGGGCATTTTTCGCAATAACAACGGTAAATTTGATTTCGAGGCATTTTCGGTTGAAGCACAGTTTTCGCGCATCAGCAGTATTTTGTACGAAGACGTAGACCAAGACGGCCATAAAGACCTACTGTTATTGGGTAATTTTCACCCGTATCGGGTACAAATGGGGCCCTGTGACGGCAGCTTCGGGCAACTGATGAAAGGCAACGGCAAAGGGCTATTTACACCACTTTCTCCCGCTCAAACAGGCTTATGGGCGCAAGGGGACGTGCGCACTGCCACTATTATTCAGACCAAATCAGGCCCTAGAAAGTTATTATTGGGCTTAAACAATGACCAATTAAAGATTTTTGAATTTAAGTAAACACACGGCATGGCTTTCCCAAAAAATATATTTTTTTGTCTACAACAAAGCCCCATCAGCGGAGTATTACTGCTTTTGGGGGTTATTTGCAGTCCCCAAGCCATGAGTCAAAGTACCCGGTTTGAGGAAACGGCCTTCCACCAAGCGCACCAACTCCTGACCGATGTCATCGTTACCGATATTCTCACCCCGCCCGTGGCTTCCCGCGTGTACGCATACGCCCACGTGGCGGCCTACGAAACATTGGTGGCAGCCCGACCATTTTCGCATCAGTCGTTGGCCGGACAACTTTCCCAGCTCACCCCGCCCCCTGTTCCTACCCACCGTATCAACCCTAGCATTGCGGCCATTGAAGCACTCCTCACGACTGGACGTACCATGATTTTTTCGGAACAAATGTTTGATGAAAGCAGCGCAAAAATCTGGCAAAGTTTTGTACAAAAGGGGTATTCGCCAGATACACTGGCACTTTCGCGGGCGTATGGGCGACAGGTGGCCCAACACATATTGAGCTGGACTACCAAAGATAACTACAAAGCCACCCGGGCTATGCGGCGTTATGCACCTATCAAGCGCCCCGGGATGTGGTTGCCCACTCCGCCGGGATACATGGCGGCGGTAGAACCCTACTGGAATCGAATTCGACCTCTGGTGCTGGACTCTGCTTCCCAGTGCAGGCCCGCCCCCAATGCGCCTTTTAGTACCGCTCCCGATAGCCCTTTTTTTCAACTGGCAAAAGACGTACATCAGGTAGGACAAACCTTAACGCCTGAACAAACCCTAATTGCCAATTTTTGGGATTGCAACCCTTTCTTTCTCAACACCAAGGGGCACCTCAACTTTGGCACAAAAAAGCTTTCACCGGGAGGTCACTGGCTTTCTATTGCGGGTCAGGTAGCGGCTCAAACCAACGCTGATATTATGAAAAGTAGCGCCGCTTATACGCTCACAGCCATTGCATTGTTTGATGGGTTTATCAGTTGTTGGGACGAGAAGTACCGTTCAAATGTAATTCGTCCCGAAACCTATATCAACGCGCATATCGACGAAAAATGGCGGCCGTTGCTCCAAACACCGCCTTTCCCTGAATACACCAGTGGCCACAGCGTTATTTCTTCGGCGGTGGCCGTGGTGCTTACCCATTGGTTTGGCGACAATATTGCGTTTTTGGATGCGACAGAAGTACCCTACGGCTTACCTACCCGACAGTTCAGTTCTTTTAAACAAGCCGCCGAGGAAGCCTCAATCAGCCGTTTGTACGGCGGGATTCATTACCGCCCCGCCATCGAAAATGGTCAAAAGCAGGGTCAGCAAATTGGAGAATGGGTGCTTCAAAAAATAAAAATACGTAAGTAAAAGCAAGCCAACTACCATCTACCATCTTTTCATTAAAGCTATAATATAGAGCCTTTAACGCCTGCTTTATGAAAACTTCGCTCCTCTTCTTCTTCCTAACATTTTGCTTTGGCATTGGCTGTTTTGCCCAAAATGAAAACAATTTACCTGCCTCCTCCACGGTTCAGATTTCTCTAAAAATAACTGGAAGAACGCAGGGATTGAGCGTTTTTATCACGAAATTCAATTCGATCAACTACCGAAGAGACACTTTAGCTGGCAGTCAAATTAATTCTTCAGGAAATGCTGTATTACTGCTCTCATTGACCAAACCTACCTTCGCCGAAATACGCATTGGCACTAAAAAAACAGACCTGTATCTTAGCCCAGGCGACAACTTACGCCTTGAAGTTGACTTACTAAATACCAATTTTACTTTTTCTGGAAAAGGGGCCGAAGCCAATAATTACCTGTGGCAATCAGCCGTCATTCAGAAGAAATCTTCTCGTTTTAAAAACCAAGATATAATCGAGTTAGAAGCAAACGATTTTATCATTGGATTGGATACAATGGCAAAAGCGATGAACACTTTTTATGCCCGTTATACTTCAAAGCACCCCTTGCCGAAAAACGTAAGTACTTTACTCAAGGCCAACAATGAGCTGTTGGTACTGGCATTTGCTCAAAATTATGCGGATGCTTATTTTGGATCTTTTGCCACCAAAGACAAAATGCCAATACGTCTGAAAGAATTGACGAATACCCTCTTTTTTGATACCACCCTCCTTTATTCAGGATTGATAAATTACACAGGAATGCTGGATTATTATTATCGGCAAAAATTCTACAATCCTTTTTTTAAACCGACCGACACACCGCAAAAAATAGATTCGATTCGCCATATCCTTCCTCAGGCCGCCCACGCAAACATTCAAAAAAGTACGTTTGCGCCTCCTTTTAAAGCGTTCTTTTTGGCTAGAAACATTGATGAAGCGCTGGAAACACTGGGAATAATTCCCGCTACTGATAGCCTGCTTACGGATTTCAAAACCCATTACGGTACCTCGCCGTATCTGCCCGTTTTGCAAAAAAGTTATGCAAAATGGCTCAGCGTAGCATCTGGCACAACCGCGCATGATTTTACGGGAGAAACGCCCGACGGTAAACAATTATCGTTAAGCAGTCTAAAAGGAAAAGTGGTTTACGTCGATATGTGGGCGACTTGGTGTGGACCCTGCCGGGCCGAATTTCCGTGGGCAAAAGAATTGAAAAAACAGTTTGAAGGAATTAACGAAGTTGTGTTTCTATATGCTTCCGTCGATGGTGACCCAAACGCCTGGGGTAAATTCCTAAAAACCGCCAACAGCCCAGAAGGTATCCACATCAGACTCTCGCCCATCGAACAACGTAAAATCGACGAAGGTTATCAATGCGGGGGCGGCGTTCCTAAGTATTTTCTCATTGACCAACAGGGGAAAATCGTGAGCACCCTTGCCCCAAGACCCTCATCTGGCAAAGCAGAAGAAGCCATCCGAGCGCTGTTGAAGTAAAATATCAACAATGATAACGTTTGAAACGTTGTCATTGTTACACTTGCTACACATCCTGCCGCAGCACCTCCAGCGGCGAGCGAGATAGAATCCCCCAACTGTTGACCAAACCAATAAATACCGTAATGGCAGGCACTACCAAAAACACCACCAGCACCGGCAGGAATTGAGGGTTGAAATCCGTTTCAAAGCTGAAACGCGCCAGCGCCCAACCACCGCCTACGGCCAATAAAACGCCCGTTGCGGCGGCCAATGTTCCCAAAAAGAAGTATTCTAAGGCCGTAATCACCAAAATCTGCCGACGGCTTGCGCCCAAGGTGCGCAACAATACACTTTCCTGAATGCGTTGGTACTTAGAAATCAGAACCGACGCAATGAGCACGATCAGGCCCGTCAGGATGCTGAAGCCCGCCATGAAGCGAATCACAAAGCCGATTTTGGTAGAAATATCATCCAAAACGGTGAGAATCAGGCCCAAATCAATCATTGAAATGTTAGGAAATTGCTGCACTACCGACTGCTGAAACTTCGCCGATACTTGGTTGTTGGGTACGTGTGTCAGAAATACGTGAAATTGCGGCGCATCTTCCAACACCCCTTTGGGAAACAGCACCAAAAAATTGGTTTGTACGCCCGCCCAATCCACATCGCGCAGGCTCGCCACCACGGTCGTCAGCATGGTTCCCTGTACGTTGAAGGTTAGCGTATCACCAACTTTGATGGTATTGCGCTCAGCGTAGCCATCTTCCAACGAAATCGGCACGGGTGCAGCGGGGTCTTTTGTTTCGCCAATCCATTTACCTTTCACTATTTTCTCGGTCGAAATCAGCGAATCGCGGAAGGTAACGCGGTATTCACGACTAAACAGCCCCCGCCAACGTTTATTGGTGGTATCTTTGAGTGCTTCCACCGAGGTTTGTCCGTTTAGTTCTTCCAAGCGCATCGTCACAATTGGTACCGACTGTAAAACAGGCAGGTTTTGTTGTTTCAACAAAGCAATCACGGGCGCTTTTTGCGGTGTTTGAATATCAAACAATACCATGTTGGGTTGGTCGCCGTCGGTCGAAAGTTTGATGCGGGCCAACAAAAGATTTTGTACAAAAAGCAACGTACAGATAAACATAGTTCCTAAGCCAATAGAGACCATCAAAATGGCCGTTTGGTTGTTAGGACGGTACAAATTCGCCAATCCCTGCCGCCCCAAATACCCCCACGAAGAAGGGAAGAAACGGCGCACCAACCACATCAACAACGAAGCCATACCCAAGAGCAACAAAAACGCCATTGTTACCCCACCCGTAAAGGCTACGGCATCGGTCCATTTTTTCATTTGCAACCATGTAAATCCGAACACAAACAGCAAAATCAGGGCATAAACGAGCCATTTCAACGGGTCTTTGGTGATTGTTGTCTGTTCGTACGACGCCCGAAGAACATTAAGCGGCGATACTTTACGAATGGAAATCAACGACAATAACGCAAACAGATTGGAAATAATAACCCCCAACACAACGCCCTGCCCAATGGCCGAAAACGACAGCTCGGTGGCCAATTCAAACGGCAAAAAATCTTTTAATACGGCGGGTAAAAATTGCTGAATCACGGCTCCCAGTCCTGCTCCAAGCAACGAGCCAATCAACCCAATTCCTGAAATCTGAATCAAATAAATCAAAAATGCTTGTGATGCTTTTACACCTAAACACCGCAAAATAGCGATGGAATTGAGCTTTTCTTTGATGTAAATATGAATAGCACTCGCTACCCCTACACACCCCAGAAGCAATGCAATAAAGCCAACTAAACTCAAAAAACGTGTCAAATCGCGAAATGAGCGCCCTGTATCTTCCTTTTGACTTTCGACGGTTCGGTAGTTATAATCTTCGGCCTCTACCGTGGGTTCAATCTTCTTGACCAGCAGCGGCATATTGACCTTGGGCGCAAACTTGAAATAATAACGATACGTGATACGGCTGCCTTTCTGCGCCAAATTCGTTTGCTTCAAATACGACAACGGAATGTAAACCGACGGCGCCACCGTGGCCGCAATGCCCGTTTGACCAGGCGCTTTTTTCAAAATCCCTGCAATCAAAAACGTCACCTCGCCTACTTTGAGCGAATCGCCCACCTTGGCTTGGTATTGTAGCATAAGTGTTTGGTCCACCAATACTTCTTTTTTATTTCGGAAGGTTTTTCCAGCCGAGGCTGGCTCAGTCTCCAATTCACCATAATACGGAAAATCGCCCTCCAACGCCCGAATCTGCGCCAAACGCGTACCGCTGTTTTTGGGGAAATAAATCATGGACGCAAAGCTCAGCTCTTTTGATTGCTGACCTTTCAATGAATCAACCAAATGGGTCATTTTGGGACTCGGCGGCGTATTGTCGGAAAGCTCCAAGTCGGCCCCCAACAGCGAAGCTGCCTGTGTATCAATATTTTGCTGCAGGTTATAACCCAAAGAATAGATAGCCACCAACGCCGCAATGCCCAAAACAATGGAAGAAACAAAAAGCAACAAACGCGAATAATTGCGCCGACTGTCGCGCCAAGCCATCGTGACTAGCCACGCAAAATTTATCTTTGAATTCATACTATGTGGTTGAATACTTAAATCGTCGGGAGATTGACAATATTAGGCAGTAAGCGTATCTGAAAGAATTTTCCCGCCTTTGATGCGAATGATTCGCTGGGTCTTGGCGGCCAATTCAAGGTTGTGGGTTACGAGAATGAGCGTAGTTCCTGATTCTTTGTTCAAATCAAACAGCAATTTCTCCACTTTCACGCCCGTTTCGGCGTCAAGGTTTCCCGTGGGTTCATCGGCAAAAAGAATTTGGGGTTGGTTGGAAAACGCCCGCGCCAACGATACGCGCTGCTGTTCACCACCGCTCAACTGAGTGGGATAATGGTGCCCTCTATCGGCCAAACCCACCTTATCTAGCAAGTCCAAGGCGCGACTGCGAACATTTTTTTCACCGCGCAATTCTAGCGGCACCATCACGTTTTCGAGCGCCGTGAGGGTGGGCATGAGTTGAAAATTTTGAAAAATAAACCCAATGTAACGATTCCTGACCGACGCCAATTCATCTTCGTTGAGTTGATTTAGACCGATGCCGTTCAATTCAACCTGTCCGCTCGAAGCGCGGTCCAATCCCGCACAAAGACCAAGTAAAGTTGTTTTTCCACTGCCCGACGGCCCTACAATCGAAAGCGTAGAGCCTGCTTCGACCGAAAAATTGACGTCATCCAGTACTTTTAAATCTCGATTACCACTCCGATAAACTTTCCCAACCTGATGAAGATGAAGTATATTTGCCATAGTCTATGTTTAGAATTCACGCCAAGCTGCAAAGGAGCAAAGAAACGACAGTGTTTCAGAAACTTATACGACTTTGCATGAGTTTATTTTATATCAGTATTCTAATCAAAATACATTATGCCTAAAATAGTTTCAATCTGCCTGCTTTATTTTTTGATGTTTGCCTTTGTGGCCTGTACCAACAACGAAAAACCCTCGGATGCGCAAACATCCGCGGCCAAAAGCAGCCCCGCTACACCCGTAAAAACCGTTAAGAACATCCTCATTTTTGGCAATAGCCTCACCGCCGGCTACGGTCTGGAGCCTTCAGAATCGTACCCTGCACAGCTCCAAAATCGGTTGGATTCGCTCAAATTACCTTATAAAATCGTGAATGCGGGCGTCAGCGGCGAGACTACTTCGGGCGGCAACAGCCGTTTGGATTGGGTGCTGAAAAACCCCGTTGATATTTTCATTCTTGAATTGGGCGGCAACGACGGTCTGCGCGGGATTCCCGCCACTGAAACCCGCAAAAACCTCCAATCCATGATTGACAAGGTGAAAGCCAAATACCCCGAAGCCAAGATTGTTTTAGCGGGTATGCAGGTGCCACCCAGCATGGGCAAAAAATACGCCGACGAATTCAAAGTAATTTACCCCGAGTTGGCCCAGAAAAACAAGGTAGCACTCATTCCTTTCCTCCTCGAAAACGTAGGTGGTGAAGTAAAGTTGAACCAAAAAGACGGCATCCACCCCAACGCCATCGGGGCAAAAATCGTGGCCGAAAATGTGTGGCAGGTGCTAGAAGGAATGCTGGAGAAGGGTACTTAAATGATCAATATTTTGCGCTGATATTTAAGAAAATATACCATAATGAAAATAGATATTCAAATACTAACAGAGCAACAGATAGGCGAAATGACTGAATTAATTTCGGTTTTTCAGAAGGTATTTGAAATGGACGAATTTATTTACCCAAACGAAAATCACTTAAATAAACTACTGAAAAGTCCCAATTTTCTCGCAGTAACAGCTAAGCAAGCTAGTACAATCGTTGCAGGTATGACCGTTTATATCCTTGACCCCTATTATTCTACGAAACCATTGGCGTTTATTTACGACTTGGCAGTGTTGAGAGACTATCAAAGGCAAGGTATTGGGAAAAGAATAATTGATTTCTTCAAGTCCTATTGTCAACAACAAGGATTTGAAGAAGTCTTTGTATTTGCTGACCAAGTGGATGAAGAGGCTATTGAATTTTATCGCACCACTAAGCCTACACATGAAAGCCAAACCGTATATTTTAACTATGTTTTGGAGAATCATATAGAAGCTAAAAAATCGTTCTAAATGCAAACACAATCCTATTATCAAAAAGCTATAAAGTTTGCCACTTTAAAACATTTGGAGCAAAATCAGACGGTACCAGGCACCCCCCTTCCGTATGTTGTACACTTGAGTAACGTGGCGATGGAGATTTTGATTGCAGCGCAAAACTCCCCAAATTTTGATGTAGATTTTGCCATTCAGGTAGCGCTTTTACACGATACTTTAGAGGATACAACCACCACTTTGGAGGAGCTTAGTGCTGAATTTGGCGCTAGGATTGCCGAAGCTGTTTTAGCTTTAACAAAAAATAATGAGTTGCCAAAATCGGAGAAAATGACCGATAGCCTGAACCGAATAAAGAAACTGCAAAAAGAAACTTGGGCTGTAAAATTAGCCGATAGAATTACAAATATGCAAATGCCACCGAGTCATTGGAGCAATGCAAAAAAAATAGACTACCAAAAAGAAGCAATCATCATTTTAGAAGCACTAAACGGGGGCAATATTTTTTTGGAAAACCGACTGCGCTTAAAAATAGCAGAATACGACAATTATCTTCAAAGGTAATCGCATAGCACTCAACTTAGTAAATTGTCATCCCAACGTCACCGTCCAACTCCGCTCAAAATGTTCTTTGGCCGCCAACTGAATAATGCCTTCTTTTTTAGTAATATCTTGGTTGTGGTCCGCCGAATCGGCGATGCCGCACCAGGGTTCGATGCAAACGAAGTCGGCGTTTTTGGCGGCCCAAATGCCGAGATAAGGAAAATGGGGAAAATCAAATTGTAGCGAATGCGAGGATTTGGGCGTGTGCAGCACCACACTGTCGGAACGATAGTTTTTAAAGACCAGCGCGTCTTCGTAGAATAGTTCTTTGGTCAGCGGCAAATCCGTTGTTTGCTTCGCCAGCAAAACGGGCGTTTTTTCAACCAACCCTTCGGGCGTCAACGGCCAACGCGCCCAGTCTTCGGATTGATTGAAACTCAGAAGATAGTCATTATACTGCGTTCCTTCTACCAACGGCACTTTAAACGCGGGGTGCGCTCCTACCGAAAACCACAGTGCATCATTGTTTGTATTTTCTACCAAATAGCTAACCTTCAATTGATTGTTTAACAACGAATACCGAACCCGAAACGCAAATTCAAACGGGTACACGGCCAATGTAGTTTCGTCGTGGGTCAACAAAAACGTAACTGAATCGCTTTGTTGCTGCTCCACCACAAAGGTTTTTTCACGGGCAAACCCGTGGCGGGGAAGGGTGTAGGCATTCCCTTTAAAGTAGTAAGTATTGTCTTTTAGTCCTCCCACAATCGGAAACAAAACGGGCGAATGTTTGCCCCAAAAATCAGGATTTCCCTGCCACATAAATTCAAGCTGGGAAGCGAGCAAAACCAAGCTATTGAGCTCAGCACCTTTGGGATTGATGGTAACTTGGAGATCGGCGTTTTGGATTGTTATCATAAATGGAAGGCTATTTTGTGACAAATTTAACGAATAAAAGCCATTCCGTTGACCCATAAAGGCTCCACTCTTTTACGTTGGGTTAATCAAATAGCCATTTCCAATCAATCACAAAGGGTAAACCAATCACCCACACAACAAAAAACAGGGCCATCCCTTTAGGAAAGGGCTGATGCAAAAGTAGCGCGGGCAAGGCGGCAAAAAGCAGCCATGTAGATTTATAGATGAGTTGAAACACCAACACTGCCTGCATTTTTTGCGGGAAAAACAGCCCCAAAACCGAAAGCAGAAAGATAGCGCCCCACAATGCACCTACCAGGCGAATGGCCTCAGAAGATGCCGGCAGACTTTACCTTCTTCGAGCAATACGGTTTCCTTTTTTATTTCTCTCCTCGAAAGACACGGCTCAATTGCCTGCCATTCCTCGTCCGAAATCGCAACGTACCTGTTGATAAACTGTCTGAATGGATGCATATTCCACATAACCAAAACCCTGCTCCAAGGGTTTTACTGGACGTTTTCTTTATTTTCTCAAAAGGTCTCAACTTTTTTAGTCAAGTATTTGATCATCACTTTCTGCACTCACAGTCTCGGCAGGCTTCCAAGGTCTCAAACGGTACGACGCCTCCACATCCGCCCCATGTAAATTCTTTACATTTCTTTTCTTTTTTATCGTAATAGTATCTTTTAAAGGCCGCAAAACATGCTCCACTCTCGGGTTCTAATGAGCAATTAGGCGATACCGGGCAGGAGCCTTCGCAACTTAACAGGCATACAATAGTGGCAGTACATAACAACGAAGAATAGAATGAGCGCATTTTCATCATTTATTGTTTGCACCAAAGACCCCAAAAGATTTCAAAGGGTTGGAATTTTCGCGGTGTTACCTAAACAATTTTGTCTCATATTCTGTACCCATTTCAGTGCAAAAATCACAACGGATGCGCCTGCCATGTCGATTCTGTTAAATAAAAATTGGTAAAACCCGCCTCAAAACTTGACTCCAACGGACTGCACGCATACACTCCAAAATGTACTTCGGGCAACGGTTGGTGCAAATGAAAAATGCGCATTTGACTGAATTCTTCACCATCTTCTGAATTTTCAATCAAAAAATCCGAACCGCGCCGCGACAGTCGATACCACATGGTACGCACTTCGGCAGAAATATCGGTTGTGGCCCAGTCTGAATATCCTAAATTGGTTACGACGCTGCCCAAGCGGGCTATTTGTTTATTTTCATATTCAATGGATGCCTTAAACCAGTTGTCGCTGTTTTGATAAATGATGACACCGCATTGGTCAAATTGGATGTTGGAATCAAAGGTTGTTTTGACCGTAAATGTAAAATCCCCAGTAATACTCCGCAGGAAAGCCGGGGCATTGTCATTTTGAAAGCCATAGTAGGTGCGTTGCCAAAAATCGGTTTTCGGCTCAGTTCTGATGCTGAGACGCTCGTTGGCTAGCTCCCATTTCTGCGGTGGGTTTAGCCAGTAAAATTCAGAAAAGTCAAACATTTTACACGGGGGTTAAAAGTAAGTTCGGGCGGTTTGCCCCCAATAGAAAGGCGGGACAAATTCAACAATGCAAACTAATAACAATAACCGTATTTATTAACTTCTCACCCGATTTTTCTCGCTTTCTGAGCCGCCCGTTTGACGTACATTCAGGGTTTTACCTTTATTGAAACGATAGGTAAGTGAAAGAGTCGCGACGCGCGAGTCCAAATAGCTGAACCAGTTGGCCGAGGCGTTAGCGATGTTGCGAATATCTCCCTTAATTTGGTTGGTATAAAATATATCGCTGACGTTGAGTCTAATCGTCCCCTGATTTTTCCACACTTTTTTGGACAATCCCGCCCGCACCGAGCCAATTGGATAAATCAACAGTTGGCCCAATAGAAACGTACTTTGGTACGACCCCGCCAACTCGGCCGACCAAGTGCTACTGAGCTGGAATTGATTGGTGGGAATAACCGCCCAATAAAACCGCGAATCATCCAACTTTTGACCGTACAGCGTTGCCTTAAAACCGTTGCTGATGTACTCGGTATAGAGATTGAGTGTCCACCATTTGGTAGGCTGCAAGCTGCCATTAACCGAAATTCCGTATGAAATCCGCTGCCCAAAATTGCCCGGGCGACTGTAATAAATCGTGCCGCGCTGCTCGTTGGTTTCCGAAATCACGTTTTTAGCAAGGCTGTACTGTAACGTCGTGGTAATCTTGTTTTTGAAGGTGTGAGATAGCTCGAAATTGTACGAAAATGTCGGTTGCAAAAAGGGATTTCCACCATAATACGTAAAGCGGTCGAGCGGGTACGAAAACGGATTCATGTCCTGATAATTGGGTCGGTCAATCCGACGCCCAAACGAGAATCCCATTTGATGAACATCGGCCGAATCTAACCGATAACGCGCGTAAAATGTCGGAAAAAAGCTGTTGTATTTTCGAGTGAAAGTAGAGTCTTTCGTTTGTTTATTGCCCAATTGATGCCCTTTGATGGTGGTATTTTCAAAACGAAGCCCCGCCTGTACCGACAGCCGCTTGAACTCCCGGGCGTAATTTACGTACGAGGCGTTGATGTTTTCTTTGTAATTAAAGTTATTGGTAAACTCATAATTTGGAAAACGTTTTCCGTCCAAAACATCAAAAAAATCGGCGACGTTTCCCGTTTTGATAAAGCTCGTTTTCAGGCCCGTTTCAATTTTACCGCCGCTTTTCAACGGACTGGTGTAATCAATTTTGGCCGTACTGATGTCGATGGTAGTGGGCAGCGATGAGAACAAAATCGACTGACTGACAAATTTATTTTGAGGGTCAAAAAGGGTATTGGTCAACGTTTGGTTGCTGGTCGATTGGTAGTGAATGTAATCTGCATTGGTCGAAAGTTCTTTACCGGTGCTGTCAAATTTATAGGTAAAATTGAAATTGGCACTGCCGTTTTTCCACACTCTGTCGGTAGGGCTGACGGCCTCCACCAAGCTTGTCACCTCATTTGCGGCGTCGAGTACCTTGGCTTTGTTGGTTACATTGACCAACGAAGGGTTGTAAAATCCATTCAAAACCACCCCTAAAGTCGTTTTTTTGGAAGCGTAAAAATCCACGCCCACTTTCAGGTTATTTCCTCCGAGATTGCGCTGAATGTAAGAGTTTTGGGTAAATGCCGAGGTGTATTCACCCGTGGGTTTATAATAGCGTCGCCAAATGGTAAGGTCTTGATAAGTACTGTTATGATTGACGCTCGCGTTGCTGAAAAAATTAAGTTTATTGATGCGATAATTAAAATTGAGGCTGTTGTTGGTACGTCTGTACACTCCCTGACCATAGCTCAAATTGACCCCACCGTTAAATCCTTTCAACACATTTTTTTTCAGTCTAATATTTATTACGCCCGCATTCCCTGCCGCGTCGTATTTGGCGGGCGGGTTGGGCATGATTTCGATGGTTTCGACCGAGCCCGCGGGGAGCGATTTGAGGTAATTGGCCAAGTCATCGGCCGACAGATAGGTAGGTTTATCGTCCACAAATACCACCACGCCTGATTTGCCTTTCAGCCGAATTCCACCGTTTTGGTCTACGGCAATCCCTGGCGATTTTTCGAGCACCTCCAACGCATTTGTGCCAGCATTGCCAATCAGCGCATCCACATTCACCACGGTGCGGTCAATTTTAGTTTCGACAAAGGGCTTTTTGCCCGTCACTTTCACTTCCGCCAAACTTTTGTTTTCTTCCACCAAAACCACGGCAGGGAGCGTCGCATCCGTTTGCGCCACTGAAAATGGCTTACCGATATATTTTTGATAGCCCAAGTTGCTTACCATCAGCAGATAAGCCGCCGATTTGATATTCAGCAGTTCAAACTGACCATTGGCTTCGGTCACCGCCGCTTTTACAAACGAAGAATCTTTGGCCCTCAACAAAGAAACCACGGCTCCTTCGAGCGGTTTTTGGCTAACGCCCTGAATTTCACCAGAAAGTCTATACGTTTGTGCCCAAAGAGGTTGGGATAAAATAAAAAGCAAAAAACCTGCAAAAGCAGAAGTATAGCGTTGAATCATGGGCTGTAGTGAGTTGGATGACAGTTTCTGACAAATGTATTTGTAATCATGCTCCTAACAAACCAAACGGTGTTTTAATGGTCTTTATTAATGGCTGAAATGCAGAAAATACGTACTAAGGTGCTTACATGGAGGAAAAACTACATGTTCAATATGCACATCGAAAAATTCGGCTACCTCACGGGGCGAAGTTTAATCACCTTTAAACGTGACTTCAAAAGAGCCTTTAACACCACGCCTCAAAAATGGCTTACTCAAAAACGATTGGAACTGGCCCACTATCAGATTGCCGAACGGAAAGTAAAACCGATTGAAGCCTGCTACGAAACGGACTTTGAAAACCTTTTCCATTTTTCGTTTGCCTTCAAAAAACAATTCGGATACGCCCCCACAGAAGTAGCTCAATACAACTATATACATCTCAAGTAAGGATTACTCAGGGCAATAAACCCCTGATAAATAAATGAGAAATGAGTTACGGCGATGCCGGTAGCAGCGGCAAGTATAGCAGACACTACCCTAAACTTTCTAACTGTTTAAAGATAGGAATCAGGAACCTACCATTTTCAGTGAGATAGTATTCTATATGTAAAGGTTTTTCCCTGATGATAACTTTTTGCACTAACCCGGCTTCCTCTAATTCGCGCAATGCAACAGACAACGTTTGCTTATTTGACCCTTCTATTTGACGAAGCAAACGGCTGAAACGCAAAGGGCTGTCAACAGCCAGGCGAAAAATTTCCGGCTTCCATTTGCCCGACAGTTGCTTCAACAATACTTGTGCAGGGCACGTTTTATTATCTTCTGTTTTGTTTTCAGTAGTCATAAAAAACTGACTTATTGTCCCAAACCTTATTTACTCTGACATTTGTGCAAAGATAAAAAGTCCGCGAACGTACGTAAAATAAAAGGGACTTTTCTGCTAATAACAACAGGTATCACTTTTGGCAACATGGGTTGCCGGGCTCAAACAAAAAAGAAAATGGAAAACAATAATCCTTTGTTGTGTAATTCTGAAGAGGGTATCTGTGAAATACCCTTCGGTAAAACCAATACAACTGACCGTAATACGATCAAATCAATTAAAAAACCCATAAAGGTTATCTATTATACCGACCCCATTTGTTCTTCCTGTTGGGGTATTGAGCCACAGTTGAGAAAATTAAAAGCAGAATACGGCAACAGTATTGAAATAGAATACCGAATGGGTGGCTTGTTGCCTGATTGGAGTTATAACAGTGGTGGCATAAGTAAACCTTCGGACGTAGCTCACCATTGGGACGAAGTGAGTCTTAAGTACGATATGCCCATTGACGGTGATGTTTGGTTAGAAGACCCATTGCCTTCTTCCTATCCACCTTCCATTGCTTTTAAAGCGGCACAACGGCAAGACAATGTGAGAGCCATTTTATTTCTTCGTGAAATCAGAGAAATGGTTTTCCTGCAAAAAAAGAATATCACCCAATGGAAGCATCTGGAAGCCGCAGCCCAACATGTTGGCTTGGACATTGTGCAATTCCAACAGGATTACGAAGGCAAAGCAAAAGAAGACTTCAACAACGATTTAAAACTGGGAAGAGAATTAGGCGTACGGGGATTTCCTACCATGTTTTTTATCGACAATACAGGTAAGACAGAAATGGTTTATGGGTCTAAACCTTATTCAGCTTTTGAAAATGTTGTTTTAAGCCTATATCCAACAGTGGAAAAAAATGATTATGACAAAAGTTACGAAGCTGTATTTTCAAAATATAACACGTTGACTGCAAAAGAATTTTCGGAACTGACAGGAATGGCAAGAAGCGAAGGCGAGCACTTTTTAAACGAATTGACGGCAAACGAAGCATTGGAAAAATTGACTACCAAAAACGGAGCCATTTGGAAAATGAAGATTACCGGCCGCTAATAAGGTGATGCCAAAATGGGAGGCCGGTGGAAGCAGCTAAGGCAAGGTACGTACACTAATGCCGGGCAACCCAAAAACCAATGACTCAAAAGTTGGACGTCGATTTTGGCAGTTTATCCCGGTGCGGTGAAAAAACAGTCTATTCGCCGCATATTTGCGGCGAATAATGTCTATATTCACCGCAAAATAGAATCATTCGATGCCAACTTACATTTACGAGTATCCCCATTGGCCTGATTTTTCGTGGGACGATACCGCCATAAACGTCGTCTTTGGTGAGGTGCGGCTGATGCAAGGCAAATTGATAGGACAAATGAGTGCTTTAGGCTTTTCTGCCAAAGAAGAAGCAACACTTACCACCCTCACCTTAGATGTCGTAAAATCATCCGAAATAGAAGGGGAATTACTCAATTATGACCAAGTGCGTTCGTCTATTGCCAGACGTTTGGGCATCAACACTGCCGGACTTGTGGCAAGCAGTCGCCACATAGAAGGCGTGGTAGAAATGATGCTTGACGCTACTCAACGGCACACGATGCCTTTAACCGAAAAGCGTTTGTTTGGTTGGCATGCCGCACTCTTTCCCACAGGGTACAGCGGGCCGTATCAAATAGAAACGGGACGATACCGATCAGGCGAAATGCAGGTGGTTTCGGGTGCCATGGGCAAAGAAAAAGTGCATTACGTAGCCGTAATGCCCGAAAGGGTTAAACCGGAAATGGACCAATTTTTGGATTGGTTCAACACCGAAAACCGCCTTGATCCTGTTTTAAAAGCCGCTATAGCCCACTTTTGGTTTATTATCATTCACCCATTTGACGACGGAAACGGCAGAATTGCAAGAGCTATCAATGATCTATTGCTTGCCCGTTCCGAGGGCAGTGGGGAGCGCTTTTACAGTATGTCGAATCAAATATTGACCGAACGCAAACGCTACTATGAAGTATTGCAAAAAGTACAACACAGCTCCGGCGACATAACTGAATGGCTCGATTGGTTTTTGCATTGCCTCAAAAATGCGATGCTTGCCACCGAAAACACTACCCAAAAAATAGTTCGCAAAGCTGAATTTTGGAAACGGCACGAGCATACCCCCATCAACGAACGCCAACGACTCATCCTCAATAAACTCTTTGACGATTTTGAAGGAAAACTGCAAACCTCAAAATGGGCTAAAATGACCAAAACCTCCACCGACACCGCCTTACGGGATATAAAGGATATGGTAGAAAAAGGCATTCTGCAACCAACGGAAGAAGGAGGACGAAATGTGAACTACGAATTAGTAAACTTTAATTGAAAATCACCAGCGGCTCAGGGAATGCCAAAACCGCCTGATAAATAAATGGAAAATGCATTGCGGCGATTCAGCCCAATTTTGTAGATTCACGTTTGTATAATAAATAGGTTGAGTTGGTTTAGTTACAATAATGCAGAGATTAAATGCAAGAAAAAATGAAAGACCTTCTTCCAAAATCAATTTTTGAATTAATAGATTCAGAAAGTTTTCGAAAAAGAACGGCAATGTATATTGGAAAAAAATCAATTTCTGCTCTTCGGATATTCATGGATGGATATCAAACATGTGAACTATTTAATGGAATAAAGACAAAAGAGACTAAACCTCCTTTTTGGATATTTTTTTACTGGATATGCAAATATTATAATCACTCAGGGTCTTATTATTCATGGGATGGAATAATTCTTCAGAATTGCGAAAATGATGAAGTAAAAGCCATAGAAACCTTTTTTGAAAGATTTGATGAGTTTCGACAATTTCAACCGAAGAGGCTGATAGCTTCCCAAATAAGCGATAAAGCAATCAATTTCTTTTACTCAAATGAAGGGAAAAGACGATTAATAAAGAACGGAGAAGAAAAAAGAATTGGCCCTGCTGACAAAGTATTTATTATTGAATATGACAATAATCTAGGCTGTTCAAGTCACCACAGAAAAGATAACAAAGGAATAAATTTTGATTATTTCGAATCAGTAAATAAAGCGATTGAAGATGCTGAAAAAGAATATGGAAAATCGCTTAATTGGAAAGAAGTGCCTCAAGATAAAATAGAAATGATTTATGAAAAGATAATTTAACAAATCAATAGAACCGTACATACTCCTTATAATTACTATATTTTTGGTATAATAAATGTAGTAGTTATATTAATTAACAGTTGACCAAGCCTATCACACCCTCGTAACCCCTCATGATCGAAAATTTCCCCTTTTACCTTTCGTTGATTGTCGTCATCGTGCTGCTCATCATGCTGGCAGACAAACTGAAAGTGGCCTATCCGGTGCTGTTGGTCGTGACCGGATTGGGGATAAGCTTACTGCCCGGACTGCCTAAAATACACATTGAACCGGAGTTAATATTTATCATTTTTCTGCCTCCGCTGTTATACGATGCGGCCTTTGCCATGTCGTGGAAAGAACTGTGGCGGTGGCGGCGGATTGTTACCAGTTTTGCGTTTATCGTCGTTTTCTTTACGGCTTTGTCGGTGGCGTTTGTGGCAGATTGGTTCATTCCCGGGTTTTCATTGGCGTTGGGGTTTTTGCTGGGCGGTATTGTGTCACCCCCTGATGCCATAAGTGCGAGTGCGATTCTGAAATTTGTCAAAGTACCGCGTCGAATGTCGTCCATTTTGGAGGGAGAAAGCTTGCTGAACGATGCTTCTTCACTGATTATTTTTCGCTTTGCCCTGATTGCCGCCACCACCGGTCGCTTTGTGTGGCAGGAAGCAGCCCTTAGTTTTGGGTGGATGGTGATCGGGGGCGCTGCCATCGGCGTATTGGTCGGTTGGCTGTTTATGAAAGCCCACAAATACCTGCCCACTGATGCCAATATGGACATTGCTTTGACTTTGGTCACGCCGTACGTGATGTATATTGCAGCGGAAGAAGTCCACAGTTCCGGGGTGTTGGCTGTGGTCAGCGGTGGACTGCTTTTGTCAAGCCAAAGGCATCATTTTCTGAGCAGTTCGTCTCGCTTAAGGGGCGTCAATGTTTGGCAAAGCCTTGTGTTTCTGCTGAATGGATGGGTCTTTTTATTGATTGGACTGGATTTGCCCGAAATCAACGAAGGATTAAAAAAAGAAGGGACGGCGCTCTCCGTAGCTATCGGCTACGGTTTATTGATCACATTCGTATTGATCATTGTACGGACTTTGGCCTCCTACGGAGCCGTGGTTGTCACCCAAATAGCCGGCCGATTTATTGAGGTAGCCGACAGAAATCCGGGCTGGAAAGCTCCCCTCCTATTAAGTTGGTCGGGTATGCGCGGCGTAGTATCCTTGGCAGCGGCCCTGTCCATACCCATAGAAATGAGCAACGGAGTTCCGTTTCCGCACCGAAACCTTATTTTGTTTATCACCTTTGTTGTCATTTTAGTCACCTTATTGTTACAGGGACTTACCCTTCCCTGGTTAATCAGAAAAGTAACTCTGCCCGACTACAACGATTATCTTCCCGAAGAAGAAACCGAACGATTGCTCAAAAAAGGAATGCATGAGCATACCTTGCACTACTTCAAAACCAACTACAGCCGACACCTTATCAGCAATGGCATCTTGCGACAAAAAGTGGCCTTTTGGGAACAAAAAAGCAATCCAGAACTTGAAGAGGCTATTTCGGAAGAAACCAAAAAGATCTATCTGGACATTTTAGAACAACAAAGGTCGTGGCTCCGAAACAAAAACAAAATTGACGACAAGATCGATGAAGAAATCATCCGAAAGTTTTTGTACGGGATAGATTTAGAAGAAGAGAAGCTCAAGTACAATTAGGTAATAAAAACAAAAGCGCCCATTGAACAATGGACGCTTTTGTTTTATAGTAGACCCTTTCAGGGTGACAAATTGACTACCAGCCAATCCCATAATCCTCCCCGTGGTTGCTGGAGCCACCCCAAAAAGTATTATGCACCCAGTCAAAATAAATGGCGTTGATGGGTCCGCTGGTGCGGTCTTGGTAGTTGATTTTGTAGCCCATTCGGCCCAAATCCTTTCTGGTCCAGTCCGGCATGGCTTCGTTTAAGGTCAATCCGCCGTTGATTCGTTCGTGGTCACCGAAGCTGGAATACATCTGGAAGGTTTTGAAGCTCGGGGCTTCGCAGGCTTCCTGCACAGTCATGTTGAACTCCACGACGTTGAGGAAAAATTGAAGTAACAACTGGTCCTGCTCATCGCCGGCCTGCTTGGCAAAAGACAAAAACGGCTTACCATCTTTCAGAGCCAAACTCGGCGTCAACGTCACGCGCGGGCGCTTGCCGGGCTCCACAACGTTGAACGGATTTTCTTTGGGGTCCAACACAAACGCCTGCATCCGCTGACTCATGCCAATGCCCGTGTTGCCGGCAATGCAGGCAGGCACCCAACCGCCGCTGGGCGTAACGGAAACCACCCATCCTTCTTCGTCCGTGGTTTCGATAGAAGTAGTACCGGCGGTAAAATTGTCTTGAAATTTCTCGTCTAACGTCGCATTATTTTTAGGGTCAAACAGGCTCGCGCTGCCCCATTTTTTCAGCATATCCTGAAACGGATTGACCTTTCCTTCAAACGGATACGGGTCGCCAGGCCCTGCTTTGGGGTCATTCATTTCGGGATTGATCAATTTGCTGCGCTCTTTGGCGTACTCCTTGGAAAGCAGACCTTTCATGGGCTCCTCGGGACCGAATGCGGGGTCGCCATAGTAAAAATCACGGTCGGCAAACGCCAAATTCATGGCCTGATACAACGTGTGAATGTAGCGCGTGGAGTTATACCCCATGCTTTTAAGGTCAAAATTCTCCAAAATATTCAGGGCTTGCAGCATGGCCGGGCCTTGGGTCCACTGTTGCAATTTATAAACGTCGATGCCTTTGTAGTTGGTCACCATCGGCTCTTCGATTTTCACTTTCCAGTTGGCCAAATCCTGCTCGGTAATCAACCCGCCCTGTTCGCGGCAACCTCTCGAAAATTCTTTGGCAATCTCGCCTTTGTAAAACACATCATAGGCGGCATAAATCGCGTCTTTGCGGGATTTTCCCTTGGCCAACGCCTGTTGCTCGGCATTCACCAATTTTTTCAGGGTTTCCAACAAATCTTTTTGGACAAACACCTCACCCGCATCGGGCGCTTCGCGACTCGCGCCCAAATGCGGCAAAAATACTTTTTTAGAATACGGCCACTGCTTGATGAGGTCTTTGCCTTTTTCAATCGAATTGGCGGTTTGGGCTTCGATAGGATAGCCGGCGGCCATTTCCATGGCGGGTGCCAGCACCTCTTTCAGCGACATGGTGCCGTATTCGGCCAACATCGTCATCAGTCCGCCGGGCGTACCGGGCGTGACGGCCGCCAACGGGCCGTATTGCGGCGGGTATTTCATGCCTTTGCCTTTGTAAAACTCAGGCGTGGCTCCCGTAGGCGCGACACCGTGGGCATTGATGGCGATGACCTTTTTGGTTTTGGGATTGTAAATGAGCGCCTGCGTCTCCCCTCCCCAACTCAACACATCCCACATGGTACAGGTAGCGGCCAACATGGCGCAGGCTGCATCAATGGCATTGCCGCCTTTGGTAAAGGTCATGGCCCCGGCCGTAGCGGCCAAGGGTTTGCCCGTAATGGCCATCCAGTGCTTTCCGTGCAGGGGCGGCTTTTGGGTCGTAACGGGTAAGTTATTGAATGCCTGTGCATTACCCTCTCTGTTTATCAAAAGAAAGGCAAAAACCAATGGCAAAAGGCGAAGTAGTTTCATAAGGTTTCAGTTAGGTTGTTGATTTTTACCTAAAAATAAGCAACCTGCCGCAGGATGTCAAATGAAGGGGGGGATTTTACGACGAGAAGGGGGATTTTGGAGATTAGGAAAGCAGCTCCTTGCAGAAATAACGTTGTTTTTTGTACATTAACACCCTTATTTGCTTATTTACCTTGAAAGTGTTACTTTTTCAGTTAGTTACTCTATACTATAAAAAACAAACCATGAGAACCTATCAAATTGAATTGCTTAATCCCAAAGCAAAAAAACTTTTAGATGAGTTGGCAAATTTAAAACTTATCAAAGTTCAGGAAATGCCAAGTCCTAAACAGGAATTAACAACGCTTTTATCAAAATTTCGTAAAAAAGCGGATAAGGAACCTACGTTGGAGGAAATTACCAAAGAAGTAGAATTAGTAAGAGGAAAGCGCTATGCCCAAAAAAATAAAAATTAGGGTTATCCTTGATACCAACCTTTGGATCAGTTTTTTGATTTCTAAACGGTTGAAGGTCATAAATAATCTATTCAACAGAGAAGCCATTACATTAATTTTTAGCCAAGAACTTTTGGATGAATTTATAGAAGTAGCCCAAAGACCAAAGTTTAAAAAATACTTTTCCATAACGGATCTGGAACGATTACTTACGCTTTTTGATACGTATGGTGAATTGGTCACTGTTATTTCTACCGTCGATATATGCAGAGATGAAAAAGACAACTTCCTGCTTGCCTTAGCAAAAGACAGTCGAGCTAATTATCTGATAACCGGTGATGAAGATTTATTGATTATCAAAAAATTTGAAGACACTGAAATTGTAAGCTATACTCAATTTGAAGTTTATGCAAACGAATGGAGTTAATCTAACAATATCAATATAGTCTACCGTACTCCGCCAATATGGTCATTAGCCCACCACTGGGCATACCGGGAAGGTCTGGCTTACTCAATTTACTAGAAGTGTTTTTGTATAAATTCTTATTCTAAATTACTTATTTCCTAATACTGTTATAAAAATGAATAAGTCTGAAGGAAAGAATCTTTTGCGTAAATTAAGGGAAATGGAAGAGAAAAAAATTGCTCTTTCACAACCTCGTCCCATATATAAAGATATTCATTGGCGGGGTGTAGGTTTAAAAGTGTTGCAAATCATATTTAAGCCCTCATTTGAGATTAACAAAGTTTGGGATATTCGAATTCAAGATGACAAGTATGTTCTATTTGAAAGTATTTTTTCGGGGGAAATCATTGAACCGGGATACTTCCAACTTATATGCGACTCTTCTCATTTAGAAAGAATTTACAAAAGCTTTAAACACATAAGGGTGAGTCTTGAGCTTCCAAACAGAAAGATGCTTGGAATAGACGGCACTGGTTATGAACTCTGCCTATACGACTTACAAACCAGTATTAGGTTAAGTTGGTGGGAAGAGCCTCATCAGGATTGGCAAGAAATCGCACATTTGGTTTCTGAAGCCATTGAGTTTTTTAAAACCTTAGAAAGAAGTAATAATTGAGATTTTATTATAAAGACAAACTAAGTACTGTAAGAGTTATTCGCTGATTTGCGTTTACCGCGCTAACATCCTAAATACTGCATCAACATACGCCACTTCCTACTACCCATGAAAAACACCCCTAATCTCCTGATTTTAGCACTGCTGCTCCTTACCTTGCTCGGTCATGCCCAAACGCCAAAGAAAACAGCAACCGTGGTCAACTATGGGAATAATGCCAAAAACGGGCATTACTTTGCTACCAGCGGCATCAATCTCTACTACGAAACCTACGGACAAGGAAAACCGCTGCTGCTGATTCACGGCAACGGCGGCTCCATCAAAGATTACCGATACCAAATTCCCTACTTTTCCAAACACTACCAAGTGATCGCGGTAGACAGTCGGGCGCAAGGCAAATCAACAGATACGGGCAGTGTATTGAACTACGAGATAATGGCCGACGATTTTGACGCCTTGCTGACGCATCTAAAACTGGATTCTGTTTTTGTGATTGGCTGGAGCGACGGCGGTATCAACGGGTTGCTGTTGGCGATGCGTCATCCGGAGAAAGTGAAAAAATTGGCGATTACGGGCGCTAACCTACGACCCGATACCACGGCGGTCACGGCCGAGGGCTATAAAATGATTGCCGAAGAAGGGGCGAAACTTCGGGCGGGCGTACAGAATGACGCCACTAAAAACACCCTCAAACTTCTGCACATGATGGAAATAGAGCCCAATATTCCGTTGTCTGCTCTGCGTAAAATCAAATGCCCCGTCTTAGTGATGGGGGGCGATTTTGATGTCATCAAGCCACGGCATACCTTAGAGATATTTGAAAACATTCCGCAGGCGTACCTGTGGATATTCCCCGAATCAGGACACGGAGCGGTGCATCGGTATCGAAATGAATTCAATGCCAAAGTGCAGCATTTTTTCACGCATCCCTACAAAAAGCCGAATTGGATCGATTGGGAGCCATGAGGTGGATATTTGCATCTGCACCGCAATCTTTCCTCCCATTTCGGGCTGACGTTAGACAAGGGCAGACGCAAGGCATGGGCAGACGCAAGGCATGGGCAGACGCAAGGCATGGGCAGACGCAAGGCATGGGCAGACACAAGGCATGGGCAGATGCAAGGCATGGGCAGATGCAAGGCATGGGCAGATGCAAGGCATGGGCAGACGCAAGGCATGGGCAGATACAAGGCATGGGCAGACGCAAGGCCTGCCCCTACGTTTACATTTGTTATTTTTCAGTTTTGCGGTTTTACAAGGCAGCCTGCCCCTACATCATCCCTCTCGCCTTCAATTCCAAATACTTATTCACCGTATTGGCATTCAGGTCTTTGGGGGCGGTGAGGATGGATTGGATGCCGTATTGTTCGAGTTCTTTCACGATGCGGCGCTTTTCGTAGAAAAACCGCTCGGCAATGGTTTTGAGGTAGATGTCTTCGGTGTTTTCGGCGGGGGTCTTGAGCAATAAAGAAGTCTCTGTATTCTCGAAGAACACCACGATCAGCAAATGGGTTTTGGCCAATCGCCTCAGGAAAGGCAACTGCCGGCGCATGGCGTTGACGGTTTCAAAATTAGTAAACAACAACAACAAACTCCGCTGCCGCACGTGCGTTTTTACGTATGAATACAGGGTTTCGTAATCACTTTCTAGGTAACGCGTTTTCTGCTTGTAGAGCGTTTCCAGAATCTTCTGCATTTGACCCGCTTTACGCTCAGCGGGCAGAATTTGACCAATGACTTCCGAAAACGTGATCACGCCCGCCTTGTCTTGTTTCAACAAAGCGATATTGCTCAATACCAGCGTGGCATTGATGGCATAATCCAAGAGCGTCAGCCCTTCAAACGGCGATTTCATGACGCGGCCCTTGTCAATCAAACAATACACGGCCTGTGAGCGTTCGTCCTGAAATGCATTCACCATGAGTCCGTTACGTCGGGCGGTTGCTTTCCAGTTTACGGTGCGGATATCGTCTCCCTGCACATAAGGCCGAATTTGTTCAAATTCCATGCTATGCCCCAACCGACGAATGCGCTTGATGCCCAGCTCGGTCAGGCGGTTGGAGATAGCCATCAATTCGTATTGCCGCATTTGGAGGTACGACGGATACACCGCCACCATCTTATTTTGCGAAAACTGAAACCGACGTTTCATCAACCCCAACGGGCTTTTTACCAATACATTAACGGCCCCAAAGCTATATTCACCGCGCTTGGTGGGGCGCAGTTCGTAGCGTAAAAGTTGGGTTTCGTTGGGCACCAACTCGGCTTCAAACAGCACGTCGCGTTTTTGAAATTGAAACGGAATCTCGTCAATCACTTCCAAGCGGGCCTTAAATCCGTAGCGGTTTTCTAAGTAAATGGTAATTGGATTAGGGTCACCGTTAGAAAGGCGGTCGGTTACATCACGACGCGCAAAAACGCCCTCATTATTTCTAAAAAGCAAAACCAAATCGGCCACCGCCAGCAATGCGGCGATGGCACTTCCGATTTTGGCAATTCCGAAGAGAAATGGAAAAGCAAACGCCAACAAAAATGTGGCCGTTAATCCAATAAAAGCCTCCCAAAAAAGGGTGGAGATATAAAGTTGGCGAAGGTATTTCAAGACAACAATTTTTAATATTTTTCCTACAAAATCAGGAACGCATTGAATGTATTTTAGTGTGAATCAGCGCTTTATTAACGCATAAATTCCCCTGCACCTTCCCGAATAATGTCAAAATTATCGTCGGTGGCATCAATCACCGTAGAAGGAATCAACCCACCAAAACCTCCGTCGATGACGATATCTACCTGATGCTGAAAACGTTCAAAGATAATCTCGGGATCGGTGGGGTATTCCATGATTTCGTCTTCGTCATCTTTGATAGAAGTAGTAATGATGGGATGGTCCAATTCAAATACAATCATCCGCGTAATGGGATGGTCGGGCACCCTGATTCCCACGGTTTTTCGGTTGGCCAAGACTTTCGGGACCTTATTGTTGGCTTCCAAAATAAACGTAAACGGTCCGGGCAGGAGTCGTTTCATTACTTTAAAAGCGGCGTTGCTTACCCTAGCGTAGTCTGAAATATGGCTCAAATCGTGGCAAATAAACGAGAAATCATTCTTTTGGGGTTTGATTCCTTTGATCCGCGCAATGCGCTCCACGGCACGGGCGTTGTGAATATCGCAGCCGAGGGCGTAGACGGTGTCGGTGGGATAAATAACAATGCCGCCATTACGCAGGCTGTTGA
This sequence comes from Runella rosea, assembly GCF_003325355.1. GTDB lineage: Bacteria > Bacteroidota > Bacteroidia > Cytophagales > Spirosomataceae > Runella > Runella rosea. The sequence goes on along the minus strand of NZ_CP030850.1, from coordinate 6,432,730 downwards.
CTACCTGCTGAATCTTACGCGGTTCGGGCGTTTGGGGATGAATATGAAGAAATTCCGCAGGCACGTAGGAAGTGGGTTAAGTGTTTGAGTGCAAAATCAGTAGGACTAATTACGCGGAATTTTTCATTAATTGGAAACTTCCTTCAACTATTTTACACGTTTGGACCTATTTTCCTCCCTCCTCGCTTTTAACTTACTATCGTTCCAGTTGAACAAAAGGGACTCCCTGCTGCATCAGGGCGAGGTTGCGGTGGTTGCGCCACTTAGCGTAGCGCTGATAAAGCCAGTTGACGGGCAAATGCAGGCGACAGAGAAACACCAAAAGGTCGGTTTTCCAACCAGGGTCTTCGATGTAATTGAGCAACTTTCTGAATGCCAGGGCTTGTTCGGGGTCTTCGGCTACGAAACATTTCTTGATAAACTCCCGGATTCTATTGGCTAGAATATCGTATTCTTCTTGCGAACGGCTCAAATCGTAAGCCTTGTTGCACACTTCCCAACTCGACCGCAGCATCGGATTGCCGATGCGGTAAAATTGCGTCGCCAACGAATCATCCAACACGCGTTTGTACATCAGTACTTCGTCGATATAATGATACTTATAATCGTGGGCCGAACGGATAAAAAAATCAAAATCTTCGTAACTGAGGTTTTCATCGTACCCGCCCAGTTTCATCAGCACCGATTTACGCATCATGATGGAAGGTGTACAAATAAAGTAGCGTCGCAAAATTTCTTTGTAGATATCGCCCGTGGGCACTTGGCCTTTGGCGTGTCCATTGGCGCGCAATGCATAATGATAGCCCAATTTGACGCCCGACGAATCAATGTAAGCGGCATTTGAGAACACCACCGCATACTCTTTGGGGAGGTTTTCAAAGGCTTGTACCTGCATTTCGATACGATTGGGGGGCATCACATCATCAGCGGCCAAATCAATGACATACTTACCCGTTGCTTCGCCAAGGCCTTGGTTAAAAGCCCGACATAGTCCTATATTATGGGTATTTCTGATAAAAACAATTTCGGGATACTCATCTACTAAGCGTTGAATCACCCTCCTTGATTCATCAGTGCTCGCGTTATCAATCACAATCAACTGAATGGCAGAATACGTTTGTTGAATGACCGATAAAAGACTTTCCCGAACAAAGAGTTCATGATTGTAACAGGTGCAAATAACGGTGACGATTGGATTCATATTCAATGGTTACAGTACGCTTGAAAATTTATAAACGGCGCGTTTTTGTATAGTAAATGTAAAATATTAGCCTCTATCTGTAACCAAAATACCCTAACTTTTTAGTAAACGGTAAACTAAAAAGCAATCAGGGATAGGTTTTTGGGTAGTATATATTATATTTTTTGGTACATAAAAACCCAAAAAATATAATCAACAATTTATAAATCAACGAATTATAAAATATACCATAAAAACATCAACACAAATTAAAATCGTCCAGCATTTTGGCACGGTTTTCTCTGCAATTTTATTGTGATACGATATAGAAGTATATCTTTCATTATTTATGGGTTAGGGTAGTACATAAATGCCATTCCAAATTTGCGGATGGCATTTATTTTTTTGTCTCAGGGCCTTTTCTGTCATGCTTGGCCCGCCAAATACTGGTATTCAGCTCAAATCCAAAAATCAACAGCAACGCCACGAGGTAAAACCAAATCATCATCGCGATGATGGTTCCGATAGAGCCGTAGAGTTTGTTGTAACTACCAAAACGAGAGAGATAAAAAGAGAATCCGTAGGTTACCAAAATAATCAACATTGAGGCAATGATTGCCCCTAAATTAAAGAAGCGCCACCCGTGCCGTACTTTGGGCGCAAACCGGTAAATGATGGCTACCGCAACCGTAAAGGCAAAAAACATCACCAAATAGCGCAGAGCGTCCAATAAAAAAACGGTTAAATTATCCCCAAACAAAATGGTTTGGTGCAACCAATCGACCAAAAACCCGCCCACAATAATCACCAAAACTGCCAAAAAAAGCACCGTCGACAACAGCACGGTGAGCAATAAAGCAATCCCTTTGGCCTTAAAAAAACCTCGATTTTCCGAGGTATGGTCTACCATGTTGAAAGCGGTCATGAGCGCTCCCATTCCGTTGGTAGCGGTGAGCAACGCAAACACAAAACCAAACGATAGAATGCCGCCCTGCTTCCGACTGATGATGTCATAAATGGTGGCCGCCGCAAACTCGTACAGCGATTTGGGCATGGCATCGTACATGAAGTTCATGATTTGAGACTCCATGTTGGCAATCGGGAAGTAAGGAATCAGCGTAAACAAAAACAAAATGGCGGGAAAAACGGCGAGCGTAAAGTTGTAAGCCACGGCGGTTGCCCGTTGATCGATGTCGTACAAAAGAATTTTTTCAATCAACAATGAACCAATATCCGCCAACGAAACGCCCTTGCTAAAGAACCGCTTTCGGTGTAAGAAAGCATAAGTTTTACGCAACTGTCGGTATTTGGAGTCAGACCAGTGTTGGAGCATTAAAGCGTTTTGATGATTTCAGAACCCAAAAATACTAAAATTGACCCTATTTATTTCCGTAACCTAATGATACTAAAAATTTAATTCAACCATAGAAGGCTTTCTATCTCCACCAACTATCTGTTTATCAGACACATACATACCAATCAGCCTTCTATGGTTAAACTTAAAAGAAAACCGTCAAGCTCAAACGAGCAAAAAAGGGCGTTCCGGGCGTAAAGTGAATTTCTTCGACGGGCGCCGCTTCCCCCTGCAATCGGCTCTCGGTCGCAAACTGCGTTTCTTTCCAACGTGTATTAAATAGGTTTTGAACCGACAGACCAAGCGTATAATTTTTTCGACTATAATTGGCCTGCATGTCCGTTACAAAATAGCCCTTGGCCACGATGGAATTGTCTTCGTTGGCGGGACGGTTGCCAATGTAACGATACCGCAACGACCCGCTGAAACCAGCATTATTTTGTACAGACAGGCCACCCATCGTCGTAAAAATAGGAGCCAAAGGCAAGTAATTTTGACCTTCCAATTCGCCGATTGCCCTGGGTTTAGTGGTATTTACGTCAACGTCAGCGTACAAGTGGTCGGTGATTTGATACCGCACCGACAAATCAATTCCCTGCCGACGCGTACGACCACCCGGCTCAACCACGCCCGCATCACCTACGTACACAAATTCCTGTTGCAGCCACAGATACCACGCGGCAGCATTGATAATTAACTTAGGAAAAGGTTTAAAAATAGCACCTAAATCGGAGCCGTAAGCGGGGGGCAAAATCTGCCGTCCTCCCTGCGGAACCACCACCCGAGTGTCGTTGGAGTGAAAACCGCGCCCCGTGTTGAGATAAAGTTGGAAACGATTATTGAAGGTGTAATAAACATTCAGCTTGGGCGAAAGAATCGCCGCCGAAGCCTGTTTGGTCGTTAGGGGCGCGGCCAGTAAGTCTTCGTATTGGTTACGAAAAAAATCCAGCCGCAGGCCCGCGTTGATGGTCAACTGATTGGAAACCTGAACCAACTCGTCGGCATAAACCGAAGCGTTGAGTTCGTTGATGTTACCAAACTGAATCCGATTGAGGGTTTCTGTTCGATTTTTGGTGTGCGAAAGTTCCGTATTTTTTGTAAAATCCTGTCGGTACTGCACGCCCAATGTCGTTGTCCATTGCGTACTACCTACGTCATTTTGGGTAGAAAAACTGCCATTATATCCTAGCAAATTGCGCTTCTCTTTCTGGCGAATTTGGTCGCCATTGATTGAATCTTCTAGGAAAAAAGTGAAGTTGGAATACAACTCAAAATTATAATTTCCGTAAAAAAGCTGATTCTTAATGGTATGGTTGCGCGGTGTTACGGTCACCAGTTGAACGTTCACATTGGTTCGGCTCGTTTCACCGCCTTCGGTGGGGTCAACAGAACCAAAAAAGCCCGTCAGCCCCGATTCAATGGCCCGGTCGGGAATCTGCCCTGAGTGGTTCCATTTACTCCAAAACGTCGAGCCTGTGAGTGTGAGGTAAGTCGTTGAAGAAAGATGCCCGTGGTATTTCCCCATGATATTCAACCGCTTAAAGTCCTGCGGATTATCAAAATACGAGTTAGAATAAGAATACTCAGACGCCAAATACGCCGATTGGTTTTTGTCGCGATTTCTCCCAGCTTTTAAACGATTTCCCAACAAATCCAGCCCAGCTACCGCCCGGTACGTGCCGAATTGCCCCGCTTCCAGTTTCACAAACGAGCGCTCAAGCGCGTTGCGCGTTCGAAAGTTTACCCAGCCTGCGGTCGTAAAGTTGCCTTTTTCGGCATGATAAGGCCCTTTTTTGAAATCAACGCCCTGAATCAATTCCGGAATCACAAAATGCAAGTCAGCGTATCCCTGTCCGTGAGCGTGAGAAACCATATTGACCGGCATTCCATCGACGGTGAGTTGAATATCCGTGCCGTGGTCGATGTCAAACCCGCGCAAAAAAATCTGTTCGGCTTTTCCACCGCCCGCATGTTGGCCAATAAATAAGCCTGGCACCATCCTTAAAACCTCCTGTGAATTGACAATAGGGCGAATTTTAATGTCGAGATTACTGATGAGCTGCTGGTCATGCGCCCGCTGCGCCGACACCACCACTTCTTTCAATTCGAGGGTGGAGTTGACCATGAGCGTTTTTAAGGAAGTGGTTTGGTCATCCAGCACAATCGCTTCCACCACCACGGTTTTCAAACCTACATACGACAATTCGATTTTATAGGGAGCCGCTACCAATTCATCAAAACGGTATTGCCCCAACTCGTTGGTAGTGGTGGTTTTTCCTAAACCCGTCAACTGAACATTTACCCCCCTCAGAGGAAGGTTGGTGGTTTGTTCATACACCACGCCCGAAATACTTCCAAGGTGTGCAAACGCCGAAAAACTAAGTAAACAGCTGATACTGAATAGTGTGTAATAAATGATTCGTTTCATAACCGAAAGAGACAGCTAAAAATGGCAAAAAATACGCAAAGAAATAAAAACCAACTCACTAGTAAGTGAGTTCAATTGCCCATTAGAATACGTTCTAAAGCAGGAATCGTACTAAAATTCTGTGCAAAAAAATACCGATATTTAAGCCATCCAAGGCGGCGGACTGACCATTCCGTACACCCCATCCGAGAGAGACGAAGAACAATAATATGATGTAAAAGAAGCAAATAAATAAGAGAAAGGGGCTGATTCCTGCACAATTGAGTAGAATAAACAATGCAAATCCACGCCGTTTACTTCAACAAGAATAGAATGACCGAGTGGTCGTGGTTCCTTTTGCTCACGCAACCGAAGCGATTCAATCAAAAAATCCTCCAAGCCATCCATGCGCACGTACCGACATTCTTGGTAGAATTGTCCGTCGTAATTTGTTTGCACCAACACCAAAGAAGGCTGCTCATAAGGCTGCACAATGCCGCCCATTCCCGCAATGAGCAGGTAATTAGCCAACAATAAAAATGCAACGATAGAACGGACAGACATGGATTGGAGAAACATTAATGGTTAAAGATTGACCCTTAACTGTGAATCTGATGGGTTTAAAGCGTAAACTTCGGATTGGTTTTTTTGGCTTCGGCAATCAATTTATTTCCAGGGCCAGCATTGCCGAGGGCAATCTCAATCGCACCCGCTTTTTGCAATAATTCGGGGTCTTTACTACCCGTACGCAAAGCTACCTGTACGTGCTGCTGCGCTTTTTGAATATCATTTTGTTTGAAATACACCCACGCCAACGCGTGATTCACATCAATGTTTTTGGGGCGTTTTTTGTATTCTTTCATGCCATATTCCAATGCCGAATCAAACTGTCCCATTTGCGTGTAAAGTTTGCAAAGTTCCAAATCAACGGCATGACCTGACTGCGCATCTTCATCCAACATCTTGACCACCTCAGCGTATTTGGCATTAGCTTTTTCTTTGTCTCCTTGAAGCGCATAGATTTCGGCCATTTCTTCGTGAAACGAGAATTCGGGCATTATTGCCGCGGCTTTGTCTAAGGTCGTCAAAGCTTTATCATATTCTTTTCTGGCTTTATGAATGCGGGCAACTCCTTTCAACGCAAAAGCATAACTCGGACGCAATGCCAAAATTTCGTTGTATTGCTGTTCGGCTTCTTTCAATTTGCCCGTTGTTTCATACAATTGCGCCAAGGTGTTTTTACTCCAGCAATACGGCTCAGAGCCGGGTAGTCCCGCATCAACGGCCAATTTCATGGCTTCGATGGCGCTTGGATACTGGCCATAAATCTCCCGCAAATAAGACGCCCGCGAGTATGATTCCAGCGAAGGCTTCATCTGCTGCATTTTATCCGACATCGCCACGGCTTCTTCATAGTTACCGAGTTCGACGTTGGCATCCACCAACACACCATACACGTAGGCGTTGTTGGGATTGAGTTGGCGGGCTTTTTCGGCCAAATCGCGGGCTTCGGCAAATTGGTGCTGCGACATTTTTACGGAAGCCTTGAAAGTCGTTGCCTCAAAGTTTTTGTAATCCATCGCCAACACCCCATCCAAGATGGTTAAAATCGCGGGATAATAATAGGGATGTTCGCCCGTAATCCGTGCCTCCGAAAGGTAAATCATGGCAATCTGGAGACGGGGTTTTACATCGCTCGGGTCTTTTTTGATTTGTTTCTTCAGTTCTTCAACTTTTTCTTTGGTCCGTACCCATTCTTCGGCTTTGGCCAACTCTCCCCGACGTTCATAGAGGGCGGGTATTTCCATCGTTGGAGTGCTTGAAGCGGTGGTTTCTGAACCCGTTTTTCCTTTGTCGGTGCAACTCATCGGTAGCAAACCAACCATCAAAACGGGGATAGAGAACAACAATGCTCGTTTTGGGATAAATAATACTTTTTTCATTTTTTTAGAGGGGAGATAGCGGTTGTTATTTTAAAAATTGGGAGGTCTGATTTTCAAACCATTACAGACCTCCCAAGTACTTCACATCATTAGTTACGGATAATTTTCACCGTTTGGTGCTCGCTCGCGGTAGATACCTGTAGGAAATAAATCCCCGGCTGACGACCAATACGGAACGTTTGACGCTCAATCCGACCCGCTTTTCCAACCGATTGTTGTCCCATGACCTGACCTTGACTGTTGGTCAAGCCCATGCGTAGCGCCTGTCCGTCAACGCCTGAGATTTCGACCGAAACATCATCCGTCAACACGGGATTTCCCAAAACCTTGACCGATAATCCTTGTACTTTATCTTCCAACGGAGTGGTAGCAATACGCGCCGATGAAGTCGATGGACCCGAGTAGCTGTTGCCTCGGAAACCTCTCCAAGGATTTTGCTCGTACGGAAACCAAGGTTTAAAGATGGTATCATTTTTAGTAACACCGGCGTTGAACGACAGCACACCCACCAGATTTGGCGTTACGGGGCTGGCGGTTTCACCGGGTTTGAAATCGTCGTACCACAAACCGATAGCCGCTAGTACTACGCCACCCACGGCCTGAAGCTCGATGGTGGTGACGTCATCCTCTAAACGGCGACCGTTAGGAAAACCATCCATGTTGGGGATAAACTGCAACGCCGTTGAACCGTTGTACATGGGGTCCGTCAAACCCAAAACAGCGGCCTGCACCAAGCCCAACGAGCTGAATTTAGGATCGGTACGGGGCGTGGCGGGAACGGCCATGTTGAGGCGCAGCCAATCGCCGAAAGTAGGCAAGAAGTTGTGAATAAACGGTTTACCTGCGGCCAAAGGATTTCCAGCTTTGCCCGTAGCCAACTGGTATGGCGGCAAGTTTGGCACCCCCGTGTAAAAAATAGGCAGAATATCAACCGCCCGTGGGCTTTTATTATCAGGCAATAACACACTTCCAAAAGCCGCTTCTGACAATGCCGTACCGTTGAGAGCGGGGTTGCCTTTCAAGCCAAAAAGCCCAGGCTTACCATTCCGAAAATCAAATGCACCCAACGATTTTGACTGAATCCGCAAAGGAGACAATCCCGGAACCGCGCCCCCAAACTGAGAATCATCCATGTAAAGCGCAAGCTCAGGATTGGTAAAGTATTTGGCAAACTGCAAATCTTCACTTGGCTTAACGGAGTTCCATTTATCTTTCATTCCCAACGGAATCACGGCTTCATTGGTCAACGGCATTCCCAAGCGTGACACCTGAACGTAGTTGCCGTCAAAGCCTACATCTCCCCCCGAATAAAGCGTTTTTATCATTTGACGACTCGCCGAAGCATACACCCCAATGACGTAATCAGGGTCAAGAATATTGGATGCCTGCGCCACCGTTTTTTTGCTTTTCTGCAAGGTTGCCACGGGTACTTCAATCACGATAGAATGGCAGTTGAACTTAGCCACACCGTCTTTTCCGCTGCTTGGACGCATGTTTCCAAGGTCAAAAATCCCGCCCAAGTCCACAAAGAATGGATCATCTACAGGACCGCAGAAAATCTTTTCGCCAGTAGTAGCCGTAGCTACGGCTTTATTGACCAAATCATCGTAAGACTCAGCGCCCAAACCTACCGTTTTGTTCTCAATCGAACGGGGTCCGATGTTCGGTGGTGGCACCGTACCTTTCATCACAATGGTACTGAAAGACCTACCGCCGTCCATGCTGCGCTCACACTTGTAGGTGGTTTTCAGGTTTTCTTTTCCCAACCGAATCAGGAAAAAAGTAGTCGGGTCTTCGTTGACACGCTCAAACGTAAAGCGATAAATAATGTCGGATCCTGGCGTAGCAGCATTATTATCTACGTGAACTTCGTAGCGGATACGCTCGCCAAAAGAATACCAGTTAGGCCCACCAGCAGGATGCTGAAAAGGGATATAATTGGCAATAAGCACGACATTTTCGGCATTATTCGGACTTTTAAAGGCGTACAAATCCGTATTATCCGCCAGTGGGTCATTCGAAATCAGCGGCGCTTCGCGGTGAGAAGAACCAAATGATTGGGAGGTTTGCAGGCAAATCACGGCCAGTACCCCCACCACAGCTATAAGGTTTTTTATGTTTTTCATCTTTTTCAGTATTATGAATGGTGAAGGTTAGAATCTTGCTTTTTCGGGATAATCAAATCCTCGCCAAGGGTTCTGAACAAAGGGAAACATCGGCTTTAGCTCAATGTCATTTTTGGTTGGCCCCGCGTTGAAACCCAGCACGTTAACAAGTTTAGGGGTCACTGGGCTGGTGGTTACACCGGGTTGAAAATCGTCGTACCACAAGCCTACGGCGGCCAGTACTACTCCGCTTACGGCCTGCAATTCAATCGTGGTCACATCATCTTCCAAGCGGCGTCCGTTGGGGAAACCATCCATGTTTGGAATGAATTGTAACGCCGTTGAAGCATTGTATTCAGGGTCGGTTAAACCCAAAACGGCCGCTTGTACCAAACCCAAAGAGCTGAATTTAGGGTGGTTGCGCGGAGTGGCAGGCACTGCCATGTTGAGTCGCAACATATCTCCCAAAGTAGGCAAGAAGTTATGGATGAAAGGCTTTCCTGCAGCCAAAGGATTTCCGCTCTTGCCCGTTGCCAATTGATAAGGCGCTAAGTTGGGAACGCCAGTGTAGAATATTGGGAGTAAATCAACGGCACGGGGGCTTTTGTTGTCGGGCAATAACAACCCGCCGAAAGCCGCTTCCGAAAGCGCTGTTCCGTTCAATGCCTGATTGCCCTTCAGCACAAACAAACCTGGTTTCCCATTCCGAAAATCGAAGGAACCCAATGATTTTTCCTGAATACGGAGGGCATTCAGCGAAGGTACTGCTTTGCCAAACTGAGAATCATCCATATAGAGTGCCAACTCAGGATTGGTAAAATACTTGGCGAATTGCAAATCTTCGCCGTTGTAAGGAGTAGCGGCATTCCAACGATCTTTCATGCCCACCGGAATCACGGCTTCGTTGGTCAGCGGCATCCCAAGGCGTGAGACTTGCACGTATTTTCCATCATAGCCCACATCTGAGCCATTGTACAGGGTTTGTATCATTTGACGACTCGCCGATGCCCACACCCCAATCACGTAATCTGGATCAAGGATATTGGCCGCTTGCATCACACTTTTACCGTCTTTTTGTAGCAAATTAACGGGAATTTTGAGGGCAATCGTGTGAACATTAAAGCGATTTAGGCCATCCACCGTTGGGTTGGTGGTGTTTCCTTCGGGGCGGAAATTCCCGACGTCAAAAGCACCCGCCAGATCCACAAAGAAAGGATCATCTACGGGACCGCAGAAGACCTTTTCACCCGAATTGGCCGTGGCAATTGATTGCTGCACGAGGGCATCGTATGAAGTCCCCAGTCCAACCGTTGCGTTTTCGATAGAGCGCGGCCCGATGTTATTTGGCGGTACGATTCCGTTGGAAATAATGGTAACGAATGTTCGGCCACCGTCGGTGCTTTTTTCACATTTGTAAGTGGTTTTGAGATTTTGTTTTCCCAAACGAATGTTAAAAAAAGTCGTTGGGTCTTCATTCACACTTGAAAATGTAAAGCGGTAGGTAATGTCATCGCCCGCGGTAGTGGCTTTGTTCTTTATGTGAATCTCATAACGAACATTCGTGCCAAAATTATAGTAATTTGGCCCACCTTCGGGTGATTCAAACGGGATGTAATTGGCAATGATGGTAATGGAATTGGGGTCATCGGGGCTCTTAAAAGCGTAGACGTCGGTGTTGTCGGCCAGAGGGTCTTGGGAAATGAGCGGAGCCTCCCGGTGACTGGAAGCATAACTGCCGACAGACAACAGCAGTGCGCAACAAAGTAATCCAAACCCGCGTTGGACACGAAGCAAAGGAAACATTCGCATGATGTTAATGTGTTTAATTGTGAGAAAAATGGGTATTAGAAAAACCTTTGGAAAGGGCAATAAAGAGTCTCTCGTTGCTGAGAAGCAATGGCATCTCAAAACGGTTACGTTACTAAACTTTAAGAAAGTGGAGAGGCTTTAAACAGGGTAACTGCAGCATTCCTGCCAAAGACAAAAGGTTAAACCTTGGTTAGTGGCTCAACCCGAAGACGAAACCCGGATACGCAGGGCAATTGGGGTACTCTTTTCCTTCATACGTTTCCATTTTATTTGTACAAATCCAATAATTTGCTATCATTTATTCATACATACGAACCTAAAGCGGAAATAGATTGTGGGTAAAGATTAATTAATACGGAGAACCTAAAAAAAAATCAATTTGGGATAAAAAAAAGGCATAAAAAATAAAACCCCGAATGAGCCATGACTCATTCGGGGTTCAGTAAAACGCAATTATATGTACTCACATCATCTATTCTACGTAAAATAGGGCTTCAATTTCTCCAACAAAAACCCTGGGGCACGCGTAGGCCGGTTGGTCTCCCGATTCAGAAAAACCAGCGTAGTTTCGCCCGTATTGAGTACCGCTCCCATCTGATTTCGAATTTCGTACCGAAAAACCACCCGCGCGGCGGGCAATTCTGGAATGGTCACTTTGATCGTTAATTCATCGTCGTAGCGGGCAGGCTGCAAATAGCGGGAATAGTTTTCGTACACGGGCATCATCGTTCCTGCTTCCTCCATGTCGCGGTATGAAAATCCAATGCTGCGCAGGGCTTCTACCCGCCCGATTTCATAAAACCGCCCGTAATTTCCGTAATACACATACCCCATTTGGTCAGTATCAGCGTATCGTACTCTTATTCCTTTGTATTCGTAAGTAAACATAAATCAGGAGTGAGAAGTCAGAAGTGAGGAGGCAGAAGTGAGAAGCGATGAGTGTTTTTTTATTCTCACTCCTCGCTCCTACTTTATATTCATTTTATTAAGCGCTTCTTGGTACTTGCGGGCGTTGAGGAGGTGGTCATCGTAGGTGACCGCAAAATCGTGGTAGCCCAACAGTTTTCCTTCGGGGTCAATTTTCACGCAGAAATAGAGGTAGTTGTGCTCTTCCGCGTTCAGTACGGCATCAATCGCCACCGTACTTGGCACGTTGATAGGCCCAGGAGGTAATCCTAACACCCGGTAAGTATTATAAGGGGAATTTAACGCCGAAAAGCGGCCCGTCACGCGTTTGATGGAAAAATCCCTCCACGCAAAAATCACCGTTGGGTCGGCTTGCAGCGGCATACTTTGGCGGATGCGATTTAGGTACACGCCCGCAATGCGCGGCATCTCATCATTTCGATTGGTTTCGGCATCCACAATCGACGCCAAAACCGACACCTCTGCCTTGGTATACCCCAAAGCCTTGGCTTTTTCGAGGCGGGCGGGCGTCCAAAACTTTTGGTATTCGTCGTGCATTCTTCCCAAAAACTTATCTACGGGAGTGGTCCAAAAAATTTCGTAAGTATTTGGCAAAAACATACTCCCTACGTTGGTGGTATCAAAGCCGAATTTGCGGCATACTTCGGGGTCGTTCAACAGTTTGCCGAGGGCATCGGGACCAAATTCAAACTTGCTTCCAATGCGCTGAATCAAATCTTCTTTGAGACGAATATTATTGAAGGTCAACCTGACGGCATCTTGCGACCCGTTTCTTAGCTTTTTGATGGCTTCCAAATTTCCCATATCCCGCCGCAGCACGTACCGCCCAGGCTTGATGCGCTCGGGTAATTTGAGCAACTTGGCCATAAACCGAAACGAAATTTCATCGTTGACCACCTCATTCTTTTTGAGGGTATCCAGCACCGATTGGTAAGTAGCACCCGTCGGAATCAACAGCGCAAAATCCTTGTCTTTACTCACCTGAAAATTGGGCGTTTGAGCCATTTGCCAGAAGTAAAAAGTAAACGTAGTAAACACTACTGCTACCGTAATAAATATCCCTATCTTTAAATTACGCGACATGAAATAATGATGTTTGACATTTAATTTTTGGAATTGGACTTCAAGCAGCACCTTGCTACGGGCTGGTTGTGGGCTACCCAAAATCCGTACAAAAGTACACGTTAGGTTTGGTTTTCAGTGCAGGTATTGGAAGTTTCCCCTTGTTTATTGCTTTAATTAGGACAAAGAAAGGGTTAAAAACCAAGTTGATTAACCTCGTAAAAGCCTCTCTCATCTTCCTTATTTTGCCGTTTTAGGGAATTGAACGCTCAAAATTTGCATAATTATGCAAGATTTCGGAATCACAATGAGTTGTTAGTAGTGAGTATTCAATAACTTTGCATTTCTTATAATTTCACTAAAAAGCTACCGATTAACCAAAAACTTCGCTGAACTATCCCAATGGACAAGAAAGAAGAATTACTCCGAATTATTGATCAATTTAATCTTATATACGAAAGCGAAGAAGCATGGCATGGTCCTTCGGTAGTAGAGGTACTCAGTGACGTTTCGTGGGAAATGGCCTCCCAAAAAATAATGCCCAATACCCACAGCATTGCGGAATTGGTGTATCACATGACCACCTGGCGGATTTTTGTGGTAAAACGCTTACAAGGCGATGGTGAATACGAAGTGACCAAAGCCCGCGATTGGAAATCCTTCCTTGTTTTTGATGAATTTGAGTGGGAAGCTCTTCAAATGGAGTTGAGTCTCAGTCAGGAAGAATTGATTGCTGAACTTGAAAAACGCGAAGACGACGAGTTTTTGGAAGAAATTGTACCAGGTCGTGAATATGATTTCTACACCATGCTACATGGCATCCTACAACACGATTTATACCACGCAGGACAAATTTCTATCCTAAAAAAATCATTGCTTTACAAAGGGCTTGGTAAAAAAAGCCGCACCGATGATGATGACTACTACGGTAACGCAGGCAGCGACGATTTTGATGATTACTGATAGTGTCAACCATTATTCCTAAACTATTTCTTTCGTCTCATGCGGATTTTTGTTTTTTTGAGTTTGTGGGGAATGTTTACGGGAGGAGTATCGGCACAAAAAACACTGACCGGTTTGGCTCCCGTGGCCGATACAAAGCTATATTATGAAATAGAAGGCAAAGGCGAACCCGTGGTGTTGATCCACGAAACGGCCTTGGACTCTCGTCAGTGGAACGCCCAATGGAACGCCTTTGCCCGTCATTTTAAAGTGATTCGGTACGATATTCGCGGTTTTGGGCAATCCGCCCGCGCCCGCGATCCTCACAATCCAAGTGATGACTTAAAAGCATTGCTTGACTTCCTGAAAATTGAAAAAGCGCATATTGTCGGCGTAGCACTAGGGGGAAATGTGGCGCTTAATTTTGCCGCCACTCACCCCGAGCGCGTCCTCAAAATCGTGGCCGCCGATGCCAATCCCGACGGATTTAGCGACGGAACCCCACAACTCAAAGCCGTAGTCAACAAAATCGTTGACCTTGCTTCTCACCAAGGATGGCACGACGAACAGCAGGATGTGTGGCTGCGCTCCCCACTCATGCGCCTGTATGCTGCCGACGACAAAACCATTATTAACTTAAGCGAAATGATTGCCGATTACCACGGCGATCACTTCATCAATCCCCGAATCGACCCTTCTTTTGGCACTCCTACTACCCTCGATTTGGTTTCTTCCATCCGCGTCCCTACGCTCCTATTGGTAGGCGAAAAAGACGAAGAAAGTTTCCACCGAGTGGCTGATATCATGGCCCAGAAAATCCCTAACGTTCGGAAAGCAGTTATTAAGGGAGCAGGTCATTTATCAAATATGGATAAACCCAGAACATTTAACAAACTGGTTATCAACTTTTTAAGTACAAGTCCAATGACCATTAAGTAATTTCTCACCCTTTCTTCCTCATTTCATTCTACACACAAATGGATATTGAAAAGCGTCGGCGTTGGGCCAAAATAGCCACAATCGGCATGGGATTGGCCGCTTTGATTACCCTAATAGCAGGTTTTGCCCAAAGCTGGAACTTACCTCGTATAATCATGGCAGTTTGCTTCACGGCCAGCTCGGTGTTGTATTATTTCCAGTACCAAAGTTTACTAAAAGAGGAAGAATAGCGCAGCACTTGACGTTAACAATTTCATCATTTTGGTAAATAGCTGTCTTTAAATAAATTATCTTTTCCCTTCTGATTTGCTAATCTTTGGTAGCCTTTTTCAATGGCTAACGTGTAGTCTATTTATACTTTTGTACAGTACATTTACGAAACCTTTCTCAATTTGCCTTTTTCTCAACAATCATGGATACCCGTAGAGATTTTCTAAAAAAAGCGGCGCTCCTTTCTGGTGGAGCCAGTATGTGGACCCTGTTGCCCGAATCAATCCAAAAAGCACTGGAAATCAACCCAATTCAAGGGAGCACCTATTTAGATGCCGAACACATCGTGGTGTTGATGCAGGAAAACCGCTCATTTGACCATTGCTTTGGCACACTCCGGGGCGTGAGAGGCTACAACGACCCCCGCGCCATTACTCTACCCAATAAAAACCTTGTCTGGCTCCAAAAAAATGCCGCGGGTGAAACATACGCCCCTTTCCGGCTCGACATCAAAGATACCAAAGCCACGTGGATGAGCGCCCTTCCGCACTCGTGGGAAAACCAAGTGGACGCCCGTAACGACGGAAAATACGACCGCTGGCTCGATGTAAAACGCTCTGGAAACAAGGAATACGCCAATATGCCCCTCACCATGGGTTACTATAACCGCGAAGACATTCCGTTCTATTACGCATTGGCCGATGCCTTTACCGTTTGCGACCAACATTTTTGCTCCTCCCTCACGGGCACAACACCTAACCGCCTGTACCTCTGGTCGGGAACCGTCCGCGAAAAACCTGACATCAACTCAAAGGCCAACGTTCGAAATTCTGACGTTGATTATGAGGATGAAGCAAGCTGGACTACATTCCCTGAGCGCTTGGAAGACAATAATATTTCGTGGCGAATTTATCAAAATGAATTAAGCTTACCGATGGGCTTTACGGGTGATGAAGAGGCTTGGCTTGCCAATTTTACCGACAATCCCATCGAATGGTTTACCCAATACCACGTTCGGTTTTCGAGTGGTTATCAGAAATTTTTGGCCACTCAACTCAAAACGCTACCCGACGATATCGCCGCGTTGGAACAAAAACTCAAAACACTTCCACAAACTGGTAAAGAAACCGAAGTGGCCCAAAAAGCCCTGAAACGGAAGCAGGACATGCTCGTACTTGCCAAGCAAGACCGCGAAAAATGGAGTCGCGAGAATTTTGAGAAACTTTCGCAACGCGAAAAAAACCTGCACCAAAAAGCATTTACAACCAACATTAACGATCCGCATTACCACGAACTGACCACGCATACGTACAAAGATGGCGATACGGAACGTCAGGTATCGATTCCCAAAGGTGATACGTTGCACCAGTTTAGAGAAGATGTAAAAACGGGCAAATTACCAACGGTATCGTGGGTAGTCGCCCCTGAAAACTTCTCCGACCACCCCGGCGCACCTTGGTACGGTGCTTGGTATATTTCGGAGGTGATGGATATTTTAACCAAAAACCCCGACGTTTGGAAGAAGACGATTTTCATCGTGACTTACGACGAAAACGACGGGTATTTTGACCACGTGCCGCCGTTTGTTGCTCCCAAGCCCGACCTCTCTGACGGTAAGGTTTCCAAAGGCATTGACCCGAGTGTGGAACACGTGAGCATGGAACAGGAAAACAAACGCAAAGAAGCAAGTCCGCAAAACAAAGGGCGGGCGGGTTCTATTGGACTGGGGTATCGGGTTCCGATGCTGATTGCATCACCTTGGAGTCGAGGTGGTTACGTAAACTCTCAGGTATTTGATCATACGTCGGTGTTGCAGTTTATGGAACATTTTTTGAGCCATAAAACCAAGAAAAAAATCGAAGAAACCAACATCAGCGCTTGGCGTCGTACGGTCTGCGGTGATTTAACATCGGCTTTCCGACCTTACAACGGCGAAGAAATCAAACTGCCGACGTCCGTGGTCAAAGACGCTTTTATCCAAAGTGTTCACAAAGCCAAATTCAAAAAAGCGCCGTCTAACTTTAAACAACTCAGCGCGGCTGAAATTGAGCAAATAAACCAGAATCCCGTCGCCTCGCCGCTGCTGCCTCAGCAAGAAAAAGGGATTCGACCCGCCTCTGCCTTGCCCTACGAACTATATTCCGAAGGCAAATTGAGTGCCGACAAAAAATCGTTTCAGATTCATCTCAGCGCCAAAAATGATGTATTTGGCAATAAGGCGGTTGGTGCACCTTTTCAGGTATATGCACCGCATAAGTATCGCACCCAAGCCGGCGGCGCCTTTGAAGACCTGAAAGCATGGTCGTATGCCGTGACCGCAGGCGACACCCTGACGGATACTTGGCCGCTGCAAAATTTCGAGAACGATACCTATCAACTTCGCGTGTACGGTCCCAATGGTTTTTTCCGCGAATACAACGGAAATGCCAACGACCCGCAAATCTCGGCGCAATGCGAATACCAACGTTCTTCTCCGCAGGGCAAACAACTTACTGGTAATGTAGAGTTGAAACTACGCAACTTAGCTTCGGAGCAAAAACTCAAAGTGAAGATTATTGATAATGCCTACAAAACCCCAACTCAAACCAAAACACTCGACGTAGTAGCCAACAAAGGAAGTATGCTGTCGGTAATTCTGGACCTCAAAACCAGTTTTGGATGGTACGATTTCAGCGTAAAGGTAGAAGGGTTTGATAGTTTTGAGCAACGCTTTGCGGGTAGGGTAGAAACGGGCAAAACCTCTTTCAGCGACCCCGTCATGGGACGAGTGGAGTTATAACAAACGTTGCCGTTTGTAAAAGTATCGCTAAAAGGTGCATTTTATTGCTATTTATTGGCTAATAACTTGCACCTTTTTACTTTTTTCATAAGTTTGCTTTTGTAACTTTTTAACCTCCCTTTTTAGCATGAAAAAATGGATTACTGCTCTTTTTGCACTTACGGCAATTGTGTCGTTGGTTGCACTTACTCCTTCGCCCGTTTCGACCAAGTCGGCCGACCCTCGCGAGGATAGCCTTGCCGCCGACCGCGCCAAATACACCAAAATGGTTAAAGAAGCCATTGCAGGCAAAGAAAAATTACCCGCTGAACAAGTTTTCAAAAACATCAAACTTTTCAAGGGGCAACCAGCAGAGGCGATATTGGGTATTATGGAAAACCGCTGGAGCAAAACGCTTGGCGTAAGCTGCAGCCACTGCCACAACGTAAATGATTGGGCGTCAGAAGAAAAACATGACCACGCCATTGCCCGCGACATGGTAGCGATGGTTGGTAAAATCAACGATGATTTGCTGGCTACCATCCCTGCTTACGCCACTAAAGAGCGCAAGCCACGTATCGGATGTAGCACTTGCCACCGTGGTGAGTCACACCCTGGCCGGCCAAACACAGCCCGCGCAGGTGGTCCAGGTGCCCCTCCAAGAAACTAATCTTTGATACAGTCACAAAAAAAGCGTCGGACGGTTGAAACCATCTGACGCTTTTTTTGTGTGTTAGGTTATCAAACCCTGACATAAGTTTTGGGGGGGAACCTTCCGAAAGTTTTAAACTTTCGGAAGGTTTTTATTTGGCAATTTACAAACCAAGCACTTTACGGTTGAAGGCTTCGTCGGTGCCAGTACCCGCAAAGTCGTCAAAGGCTTTTTCAGTTACCTGAATGATATGATCGGCAATGAACGGCGCCCCTTCGGCGGCTCCCTGTACGGGCGACTTGATGCAGCACTCCCATTCCAACACGGCCCAACCATCGTAGTTGTACTGCGAAAGTTTTGAGAAAATACCGCTAAAATCCACCTGTCCGTCGCCCAAAGAGCGGAAACGCCCCGCCCGGTCGGCCCAACCTTGGAATCCACTGTACACGCCCTGTTTGCCCGTTGGGTTGAATTCTGCATCTTTCACGTGGTAAGCAAAAATACGCTCGTGGTAGAAATCAATGAATTGGAGGTAATCCAATTGTTGCAACACAAAGTGGCTTGGGTCGTAGTTGATACCTGCCCGTGGGTGATTGCCCACGGCTTCCAGAAACATTTCAAACGTAATTCCATCGTGAAGGTCTTCGCCAGGGTGAAGCTCATATCCAACGTTTACGCCCGCTTCATCGAAGGCATTCAAAATCGGCGTCCAACGCTTTCCGAGTTCTTTAAAGCCCGTTTCTACCAATCCAGCAGGGCGCTGTGGCCACGGATACAAAAACGGCCATAATAACGCACCGGAGAAGGTAACGTGTGAGGTTAACCCTAAGTTTTGAGAGGCTTTTGCGGCCCACATCAACTGCTGCACCGCCCATTCGGTCCGGGCCGCAGGATTATTACGTACTTCGGGCGACGCAAAACCGTCAAACATGGGGTCGTATGCGGGGTGAACGGCCACCAATTGCCCTTGCAGGTGCGAAGAAAGTTCGGTGATTTCAACGCCGATATCGGCCAATTTCCCTTTGTATTCGTCGCAATACGTTTTTGACTCGGCGGCGGTTTTAAGGTCAATGCAACGCGGATCCCACGTTGGAATCTGAATGCCTTTATACCCCAAATCAGCCATGTAAGCGGCGATGGTATCCAACGAATTAAACGGGGCTTCATCGCCCATGAATTGCGCCAAAAATATGGCAGGTCCTTTGATGGTTTTCATTGATTTGAATAAGTAAAAGACTAAAATTTGGTATTTATGCCCGCAATTAAGCAAATCGCTGCAAGCTTTTTGATAAATAGATAAAGTAAAAAAAAGAATTTTATTACTGTTTTTAGAATCGTTATTCTCCCCTTAAAACAGCAGTAGCTCGGTCATGACCCGAGCTACTGCACTGATAGATAAATAAATAGTTAACTTCTTTCCTTCATCTTCGGACCAATTTACCAACCTGGGTTTTGGGTGAGTTTTGGATTCGTAATAAGATCTCCCGTTGGAATGGGGTAGTAATAGTTTCTCTCCGCCCATTTTCTGGGAATATTATTCAGCCAAGTAAGTTCGCCCGAAGTATCTCCCGAAATAAGCTGAGAATTGGGCTTACCCGCAATGGACGGCGAAACTTCTACGTAGGTTACACCCGGAACTTTGGTTGGTAGCGTTTTATAGAAAGCCACATCCAAAATACCATCTTCGTTCAAATCCATAGGTTTATTCAGTTCAGGAACGTACATTCCGTTCCATTCCATTTGCATCAATTCGCCCCTTTTCCAGCGTACGATGTCGTCAAAACGGAATCCTTCTAAGCACAATTCAATGCCTCTTTCGCGCCTAACTTCCAACAAAACGGGGTCAGTAATGGCTGGAAAATACGTGGTTTGCAGATACTTATCAACCACGGTTGGTTTGGTGGTAAGCCCGCCCGTAATCCCCGCTCTTTTACGCAACGCCCCGATGGTCAAGGCCCAATCGGCATCCGTAAGTGTTCCGAGCTCCGCTTTGGCTTCGGCATACACCAACAACACTTCGGCATAGCGGAAAATGCTTACTGAGTTGATATTGAGGTCACGGGTGTCGTAATACATATCATCCAATGCCCATTTGATGGGCATATAGCCCGTAAACGTATACGAGAAAAGCGGCGGAGAAGGTACCAAAACCCCCGCGTTTACGCGCTTGTAGTCTCCTGCCCGGATGGTTTGGGTCAGCCGTTTATCGCGCCCTTTTACCTCGTCTTTAAACAACATGGTTTTGTAGGCTGGATTGTTGGTAAAGGGCGTCCCGTCGATGTTCAGGTAAGTATTGATAAAGCTTCGGATAAAACTAGCTTTGTCGCCATACGTACCGCTTGTCCAGTACCAGTTGGCATCGTTTAAGTTGTTTAATGCCAAATCACACACCGCCGAGAGCATTACTTCGGTCGCAATCGGCGCGCCATTGATAAACACCTGTCGGTACGATTTGTCAATACCTGCCCCGTCGTACAATTTATAACCCGACTCATCCATTACCTTCTTAGCCGCTACTGCCGCCTGGTTTAGCAACCCACTCGCCGTAGCCTGCAACCCCAGATTGGTGTGGTATTTGCGGAATGTCCCTTCGTGGAGGGCAACTCTTGCTTTGAAAGCATAGGCCACGTATTTGGTCACCAAACTACGAGAAGGCTCACTTCCCGTAATAATATTTTGACAGGCAAAATCCAAATCAGCCAACACCGAATCCATCACCATGGTGCGGGGGTCCCGGCCCTTAAACAATAATTCGGTATCGGTCACGTCAAGGGGTTTGCCAATCCACGGAACATCGCCAAAACGTTTTACTTTATCGAAATAAAACCAAGCTCTAAAAAACTTGGCAATCCCAAGGTAATTGTTGCGGACCGCGACGGGCACTCTGGGGTCGTTGCAGTTCTGGATGAAATAATTGATATTTCTTAAATCATTCCACGTCCAGCCCGAGCTTATTTGGGCGCTGAAATTGCCTTCGGTGATAAACGGCGGCGAATCTCTACGGGCCAAATAGTCTGACATGGCATCGGCCCGGTGAAGATTTTTACCGTTAAACATCGTATAAAACGAATTGGAATAAAGCACCAAACCGCTCTCGCTGCCAAAAATAGGGCCTTTTGAGGTGGTAGCTTCGGGAAGTTCCTCCAAATTACAGCCCATAAAAAGGGCAGATGTCAGTAAAACAAAAATATATTTGAGCTTCATGATCGTGCTTTTTTAGTGATTAAAACGTGATAGACAAGCCAACGGTGACACTTTTCATCATCGGATAATTATAAGCATCACCAGAGTTTCCGCCTGGGTTAAATACCTGATCGGAAGCCACGGCGCTTTCTACGTCAAAATCGCGGGTGATTTTGTACAACGGCGACAATGACCAGATATTCTCGGCCGAAAGAAACACCCGGGCGGCCGATGCGCCGATTTTCCCGGCAATGGTACGCGGCAGATTGTAGCCCAATTGGATATTTTTCAATCTTAGATAAGCTACATTTTGGAGGTATCTGGTCTGGGCGGCGCTGAGGGTTCCGTTGGCATTGCTAGCAATACGAGAAACATATCTTGGGAAATAAGCATCGGGATTTTGTTCCGTCCAGATATTGCCAAGTTGGCTTTTGGGAATGTCGCCATAAGGACGGTTGTACTGTCCCCAAAATAGGTTTGCTTCCCGGCTTGGGTACCAGTTTTGTTTTCCCACACCCTGAAAAAAGGCCGAGATGAAGAAGTTATTCCAATCGGCACCCAACATCATCCCGTACGTATATCGCGGAGTGGAGTTTCCAATGATTGAACGGTCGCCAGGGTTTTCAATTCTATCCGTACCCGGGGTAATGGCCCCGTCACCGTTAGTATCTCTGAATTTAATATCTCCGGGAAACCAAAGCCCATTTGAAGCAGTTCTGAATAAATTCTGGCTGGCGCTGTTTTTTATGTCGTCGGCCGATTGAAAGAAACCTTCGGTCTGATACCCCCAAATTTCTCCCAATACCTGCCCTTCGTAATAATCACTCAAGAGTTTCTGTGGGTTATTGTATTTGGTAATCACCGCTTTATAATCAGCAAGGGTCAGACGAACATCAAAGTTAAAGGGTTTTGAAGCGACCGAAAATTTATCCCGGTACGAAAGCATTGCCTCCCAACCTTTGGTTTCCAAATCAGCGTAGTTGCCTCGTGGCGCAGCCGCCCCAAACACAGCCGGCAGCGTCAGACCCACCGTAAACATATCGGTGGTGGTCCGGATGTAGGCATCGGCCACAAACGTGAGTCGATTGGAGAGCATCGACAAATCTATTCCGACGTTTTTGGTGGTGGCGGTTTCCCACGTTAACCCTTCTGGTAACACCGTTGGGTTTCGGGTTTGCTGGGGTCTTTGGCCATTTAACACCATCGAAGATTGTGAAATCGAGAATTGCTCTAGGTATGCATAAGAGCCAATGTTACCATTTCCTAAAGAACCATACGAAGCCCTGAATTTCAAGTCAGAGATAATGTGCGCGGGCACTTTCCAAAACGGTTCTTTTGAAACTCTCCAACCCAACGAATAGGAAGGAAAGAATGCAAAACGCTGATTATTCGGGAACTTTGATGAACCATCATAGCGACCATTTAACTCCAACAAATACCGGTCTTTGTAAGAATAATTGAGTCGGGCAAAACCTCCTTGAATTTTCCAGCGCTCCCAGCCTCCCGTGGTATTGATGGCTTGTCCGAGGGCCAAATTGATGTCGTTGGCATCTTCAAAAATCAATCCGTTTCGCTGCGCCGAGAGGCGTTTGAAATTAGACTGTTCATAATTGTATCCCGCCAACACTTTCAAATAATGGTTTTCCTTAAACGTATCCTCGTACTCGGTATAAAAGTTCGTCGTCATGTAGGCCGTTTCGCGGTACACATCATTGATATAATTCGTGGTGGTTCCTACGTAAGCTATCGTACCGGGTTTGATGCTGTAAGGCACAGGTACGGCTTTGGTTCGGTCGTTGTTATCGGTGTTTTGAATCGTAAAATCACCTTTCACCCTGAATTTATCATTGAAAAACTGGGCCGCAAAACCTGTCGTATTTCTGAACACTTTTTTGTTGTTGTCAATACCGTTTTTGCCGTAATAGAAGTCCCCAATACTGTAAGCCGACGAAAAGGTAAGGGTTCCGTCGGGGTTTAACATGGGAGCTAGCGGGTGGCCTTCATCCGCAATGTTTCTCCATATACCGCCGCCCTCACCCACGTTGAGCGGATTGTGGTATTTCATGTCGGAGTATTGCGACATATTATTGATTTTCAACCAAGGAAAAAGTTGGATTGAGCCTTTTCCCGTAAAGTTAAACACCCTGTAATCGTCTGAGTTGTAGCGAAACAAGCCTTCTTGTCCAAAATAACGGCCCGTAATTAAGTAGCTCGCCTTGTCGCTGCTCCCTGAAATACTCAGATTGTGCTCATTCGAGCTGTTGTATTTCTTGTATAAGTGTCCATAATAGTCGGTACTGCCGTAGTAGACGTATTCACCCGTCGCGGGGTCAATTTCCACCTCTGGCAATCCTCCTACTTCCGACCTTCTTTTCAATTCGTTTAAATACGCCTGCGAAAACTTAAGGGTTTTGTTGGCATTTTGGGGAAAAGTACCGCCGAAGTTGACAAATGATTCGGCAAACATTGAAGCCCATGTGTAACCATCAGTGACCAAATCGGGCCTTGCAATCGGTTGTTTGATTGAATAATTGCTTGAATACGTCACGTTGGTTTTTCCCGCCGTGGGGTTTTTTGTGGTAATTAGCACCACCCCAAACACCCCCCTAGCGCCATAAATGGACGCAGAAGCCGCATCTTTCAAGAGTGTAATACTGGCTATATCATTGGGATTCAACAAACTTGGGTCGCCTTCCACGTTGTCAATCAGTACGAGCGCGCTTCCACCTTGACCAATGGATGTGGTACCTCTTATGTTGAAACTAGGGGCTTGATTTGGTTTTCCATCCCCCATTTTAATGTTAAGGTTTGGCAAAACG
This sequence comes from Runella rosea, assembly GCF_003325355.1. Classification (GTDB taxonomy): domain Bacteria; phylum Bacteroidota; class Bacteroidia; order Cytophagales; family Spirosomataceae; genus Runella; species Runella rosea. The sequence goes on along the minus strand of NZ_CP030850.1, from coordinate 6,408,440 downwards.
CCCTGGAGTCCTTGATTGAGGTTGGTCATAGGGCGATTTTCAAACACCTCACTCGTAATCATATCCACCGCGCCCGTTAAGTTGGCCTTCTTTTGAACGCCATACCCTACCACAACTACTTCGTTGAGGGTTTTTAAGTCGGCTTTGAGGGATAGCGTGATGTTACTCTGGTTTCCAACCACTATTTCCTGTGGTAAATAGCCTACATAACTAAAAATCAAGATTGCTTTTTCGTCAGGGACCGTGAGCGAAAACTCGCCGTTGGCATCGGTTGTGGCACCGCGTTGTGAGCCTTTAATGAGTACGCTTACGCCCGGCAAACCTTCCCCTTTTTCATCGTTGACCCGACCTTTTACATTTTGGTCAATGGCCTTGATGGGAGTAAAACCCCTTTTCTCGAGCAATTGCGTTTCAGCTTTGGTCAAAATAATGTATTCGCCCGATGCCTCATACGCTAAGTTGAGGGGTTTGAGTAATTTTTCGAGAATGACCGATAACGGCTGCATATTGGCCGAGATAGACACTTTATCATTTTTGGAAACCAATTGGGGCAGATACGTGAATTTCACATTTGCCGATTTTTCCAAGATGCCCAACGCTGTTTTTAGCGGTTTGTTCTCAATCTGCACACTCACGTTTCGGGTAAGGGCTTCCTGAGCCAGCCCTTCATTGGCGACGGCCAAGCCACTGAGCACGACGCTGATCAACAACTGTAAACAAGTGATTCGCATAGCTATAAGCAACAGTTTGCGCTTTTTTGGTAAACTTTCCATACATTTGAATTGGTTTTAGTTCAGTTTTTTTTGAATAAAAACACCCCTCAGCACCCGATTCGTCGGGTATTTGCAGCTAACAAATGAAGGGGCTAAATCAGAGGGTCGGTAATGGTCGCAACATTGCCGACTTCTTTTTTGCAGTTGGGTAGCTATGGGGACATAAAGAAATGGTTAAAAGGTTATAGGTTAAGCAATTAAGGACACCCTCGGCTCGAAATCACGATTTCAGTTTCGACAATCTCGTAGCGCGCCCCAATCGTTTTACAGATAATATCAAGCTTCACAAAAAGGGATTCATTGCCCAATGGTGCCGTAACCGAACAGTTTTTCATCAGGTCGGCGTCATACATGATATTTACACCGTAGGCTTTTTTCAATTTGGCAAATACTTCTGCAATGGGTGTATTTTCAAAGGTGAAATTCGGTGTCTCTACGGGCATTGTCACAATGGCTGGCTGCTCCACTAATGCCTTATTAAATTTCTCGTTTTGTCGTTCAAATGTAGCCTGTTGATTGGGCAAGAGGTATAAACTTTGCAGGTGATAATTGGCGATTTTTTCAGATTTCTTTAGTTCAGATAATGAGAAAACCATTACTTTTCCCGTCTTCACGGCCACCACTACTTTTTGTTCCTGAGAATAGGTCTTTACCGTAAAGCTCGTCCCTAAAACCCTTGTTACCAAATCATTAGCATACACAAAAAAGGGTTTATTTGGATTACGAACTACCTGAAAAAAACCTTCTCCCGTCAAGAAAACCTCTCGCTTATCACCCGAAAATTTCTCCGAGAAACTCACTTTACTACCTTTTTTTAGTTGAACGGTGCTCCCGTCTGGCAACGTTGCGGTATAGTCGGAATGGGTATTATTTGAAACCTCCACCCGCGTATTTTCAGTGGTTTGCGCGGCTATTTCTGGGCGTTTCTGTTTAGAAATTGAGATAGGGTTTCGCGACCACAACCACCAGCCCAATCCCGCTGCCAAGACCACTACCGCCGCTATACGCGACCAAAAAGGCAACCCAAAACGAGCTTTAAAAGGTGAAGGTTTTTCTACCAACCGCACGATTTTCTCTACTTCCAACGAAATCTCATCTTCGTTGATGGCGGTGGGCTGATTTTTCAGGCCCAGCAGCAAGAGACGGGCTTGCCTAATCGTTTCCGATTTTTCGGGATGTGCCTCCGTCCAAAATTCCCAAAAAGCAGTATGCTCGGGCGAGGTTCCCTTTACCCAAAGGCAAAAAGATTCATCCGTTACGAAGTCTTCAACTTTAAATTTGCTATAATCTATCATAGAAAAAATAGTACTTATCCGAGCATCTTGTAAGGTATATCCAAAGAATACCTCCCGATACTCATTGAAAGCCAAAAATTTTTGCGCAAAAGAAGAAATTATTTCCCGTTGAGGAGAATTTGAATCATTATCAAATTGTCAAGACTCAGAGCAGGCTGGAGCATCTACCTGAGAGTCAGAGTTATTGTCCACTCCAGGCGATCAGCAGAAAACCAAGAGTGGTCAGAAAAAAACGGGCTTTGAGCACACGCAGGCCATTGTGCAGTAAATTGGCAACGGATTGACGGTTGATGTGCATCACCTCCGCAATCTCGTCATTGGTAAGGTCTTGGTAAAATTTAAGAAAGAGGACTTCCTGCTGCCGTTTGGGAAGCGCTTTAAGGTGAAGGTTTAACTTAGCAATGATACTTTGGGTGGATTCGGTTGAAATAATCAGTGCTTCTTCCGAATCAGCCACTTCCAAATGTTCGAAATAATCTTCGGATGCTCGTAATTGCTGTTTTTGAAGTTCTTTGTACAGCCGATTTCGAACAATCTTGAGGAGGTATAGCTTTACGTTTTCGTTGGAGTCAATTTGCCCCTTTTTTTGCCAAATCAACAACAAAACATCCTGAATAACATCCTTAATAAGCTCCCGGTCTTTGGTGAATTTTCGTCCATAATCAAACAACAGCCGATAATACCGCAAGGAAATCTCCCCAAAAGCCGCCGTATCGCCAGCTTTCATTCGCTCCCATAACAGGGCTTCTTCCTGTTGAATTTGGCTGGCAATCATGGACGTTCAAAAAGCATAGTTCAAAGTAGGTTTATCATTAATCGAATCATTTTCGGGCAAGAATTGAGGAGTGGTTTTATTTCCACTCCTCAACCTATTGATTAACTTTTAAACTTCACCCATTTGCTATTGCTTTTGCCAGAAGCGATGACCGTTTCGACAAACTGCATTCCGCGAATTCCATCGTCGATGGTTGGGAAATCTAAGTCAAATTCGTTGGGCTCTTCGCCGTTCATGCGCTTACGAACGGTACGCGCAAAATTGCGGTAAACGTTGGCAAATGCCTCCAAATATCCTTCGGGATGCCCAAACGGAATGCGCGTATGAGCATTGGCCGAGTCGGATAACTTTCCGACCGACGGCTGATAGATTTGATAGCCTTCGGTCGTTTTATGGTGTAGATACTGGGGCCGTTCTTGGTGCCATTGTAGCGTTCCCAATTCGCCATAAACTCTGATATTCAACCCATTCCAATCTCCGTTTGAGATTTGGCTACAATGCAAAATCCCGTTGGCACCATTGTCAAAATGAAGCAATACGTTGGCATCATCGTCCAGTACGCGTCCTTCTACCACTCGGTTCACATCGGCGCATAGTTCGGTAATTTTCAGGCCTGTAATGTATTCGGCCAAGTTTTCGGCGTGCGTACCAATATCCCCCACGGCACCCGCAATACCCGACCGTTTGGGGTCGGTACGCCATTCGGCTTGTTTTGCGCCTTCTTTTTCAATCGGAAACGACAACCAACCTTGCGGGTATTCCACAATCACTTTGCGGATTTTACCTAACAAACCATTTTTAATGAGCTGGCGGGCTTCTTTCACCATGGCATAGCCTGTATAATTATGCGTAAGGGCAAAGGTTAAACCGGTGTTGGCAATGATATCTTTGAGTTTTTTGGCTTCGGGCAACGAAAACGTAACTGGTTTGTCGCAAATCACGTGAAAGCCGTTTTCCAATGCCATTTTGGCGGGGGCAAAATGCATGTGGTTGGGCGTAACAATCGACACCGCGTCGATGCGGTCTTTGCGCCGTTTTTCTTTCTGAATCATTTCTTTATAATCGCCATAGCAACGCGATGGGTCGAGCATGAGGTCTTCGCCCGACGCTTTCGATTTTTCGGGCGTTGAGCTAAAAGCCCCGCATACGAGGTCAATCTCACCGTCGATAGCAGCAGCAATGCGGTGAACACCACCGATAAAAGCCCCACGGCCTCCACCTACCATCCCCATTCTGATTTTACGAGCCATATACTTTTGAATTTTTGTGATTTGGTATTTTATTTCAATAAATATTCAGTTTGTTGAGCGTTTCGCCTTTTATAATTGAATGTAAATCAACACTTGCGGCGTCTCATTTTAGTAGGCAAAGTAAAAAAAAACCTTTTTCTCACGAAGTTTGGGTAAAAAAATCAAAATTAATACTTTGCCTGCTTGTGTAAGATGTCTTATCTAACCTTTAACCAACTTTCCAAAAATGATCAACAAAGCAAGACTTTTTAACGGAAGCTGTTTTGCGCTAATAACAACAGCTTTTTCATTCAGTATCCGGGCTGGAATTCTGGCACAATTAGGAACAGAGTTTAATTTAACTGCTGAGCAACTCGGTTTCATCAACTCTATGTGGTTTTTGGGCTTTCCCTTGGCCATGATTATCGGTGGACTTGTGTATCACACCGTGGGTCCCAAGAAAATCATGATGATTGCGTTTGTTTCTCACGCTTTAGGCATCATTTTGACCATTTATTCGGGAGGCTACACGGGCCTTTTGATTTCTACATTCTTAATCGGATTAGGTAATGGCTGTACAGAAGCAGCTTGTAACCCAATGATTGCCGACACTTATTCTGGTGCCGAAATGAGTAAAATGTTAAACCGTTTCCACATGTGGTTCCCTGGTGGAATTGTGGTTGGTAGTTTAATATCAAAATTCATGACCGATGCCAACACTGGCTGGCAGGCACAAATTTGGTTGATCATGGTTCCAACCTTGATTTATGCTTATTTGTTTTGGGGTCAGGCGTTTCCAAAACCCAAAACCGAAGGTGTTACGTCGTTGGGTGAAAACCTAAAAGCAATGGCTACTCCGTTGTATATCTTCATGTTCTGCTGCATGGCCTTAACCGCAATCTCAGAATTTGGACCTCAACAATGGACTGGCTTAATTATGAGTAAATCAGGGGCAAGCCCAATGTTGATCTTGGCTTTGGTAACAGGACTCATGGCCGTAATCAGGTATTTTGCAGGGCCGATTGTTGCCAAGTTTGGCCAACAAGGTGTACTGTTGGGTTCAGCAGTTTTGGCAACCATTGGTGTATATTTATTCAGTACTCAAACAGGGACAATGGCTTATGTATCTGCCGTGTTTTTTGCCATGGGTGTGGCATTATTTTGGCCTAACATGATTGGTTTTATTGCCGAAAAAGTACCTCTAAGTGGTGCCCTTGGAATGTCCATTCTTGGTGGCGTAGGTATGTTTTCAACTTCTATCTTCCAGCCTATTATCGGACAATGGATTGATGACGCCCGTGCCGAAAAAACGGCGCTTGGCTTAACTGGAGATGAAATGGAGTTAGCCGCGGGTCAGGCTACGCTCAGCACCATGGCTATTTTCCCAGCGGTTTTGATTGTTGCATTTGCCATTTTGTATTTCTGGACGCGCAACTACAAAGCAGAAACATCTGCTACCGCTGCCGCGCACTAATACGAGCAAACATTTTATAAACAAAACACCCCGCCAAGTTATTTGGCGGGGTGTTTTGCTGTAGGGGCAGGCCTTGCGTCTGCCCCTACGCCCACGTTTTGCCATTTTTGCCGTTTTCGCCGTTATTGGGCAGGCCTTGCCCACGTTATTGCCGTTATTGCCGTTTTCGGGCAGACGCGAGGCCTGCCCCTACTTGACGGGGTTTATTGTTGTAGGGGCGGGCCTTGCCCACGTTTTGCCGTTATTGCCGTTTTCGGGCAGACGCGAGGCCTGCCCCTACTTGACGGGGTTTATTGTTGTAGGGGCGGGCCTTGCCCACGTTTTGCCGTTATTGCCGTTTTCGGGCAGACGCGAGGCCTGCCCCTACGGTTATTTGCAATATTGTTCGATGGAGGCTTTCGCCGCTGGATATTTTAACCGCTCGGCCTGCTTGAGATTGAGGCATCCAACTTCTTTTTGATTCTCTAAAATTTGCGCAACTCCCAACGCGTGAAACGCTTTGCCGAACTTGGCATCGGATCTGACCGCTTTTTCAAAGTTTTCAATAGCACCCTTAAACTCTTCCCGTTGGAATAAAACGTTGCCACGATTGTACCACGCCAAAGCATTGGTTGAATCAAGAACGGTGGCCTGCTCAAAGTCCCGAAGCGCGGCGTCTGGCTGCGCTAAAGCAGCTAACAATTGGCCTCTGTTTACAAATATCTCGGCATTTTTTGGGTCGAGCCGAACTGCTTCGGCGTAATCCTTCAAGGCACCGTCGCCGTCATTTTGGGCTACTTTCAACAATGCCCTGTTGTAATACGGCCGGTAATAATCGGGTTTTAATTTGAGGGCTTGGTCATAATCAAGCAAGGCATTTTGGTATTCTTTTAACTCATAATACACCACGCCACGGGCGTTGAGGGCTTCATAGTTACCGTTATCGCTTTCAATGGCTCCGTTTAGAAACGTCAGCGCTTCGCGAAATTTCCCCTCTTTCATCAGGGTTTTTCCTTTTTCAAATTTATCTTCTGACGAAAAACTGCACGATTGAAGACCGAAAATCAAGCTGCTTAAAAGAATTAGAAGTAGGTGTTTCATTGATTAGTGGTTGAATTGAACGCCCAAAGATACAAGCGAAAGATAGCGATGCCAATAAATCAATTTGTCATAAGTAACCGTTCAGTAAGTTTTTATGACATTTCAACCCAATGCCTAACCCAGAACGAGTGGAAAACCTGTACATTTCGACTTTCAAAAATCATCACATCAAACAGCACAAATGAAATGAATAAGAAGCTAGCGGCGCTTATTATCGGTCTCATGAGTCAGGTGGCCATGGCGCAAATCTCAAACGACAACAGTCTCTCCGTTCAGGTTGATGGCAAAGAATACAAAACCGCCCCGCGACGGATACGAATGGGTAACGTATGGTACATTACGGCCAATGCCACCAGCCCCGACAAATCACTGCGTTTTTGGTTTGTCACTTGGTCCAACAGCGACTTGCCAGAAGTGGGACTTTACAAAATTGTTGATGAAGATTTCAACGGAAAAAATACAGTTCAGCCGATTATGGCCGAGGGTAAATACAAAGGGGTAGCCTATGTTAAGTACGTGGAAGAAACCAAATCGCCGCGCATGGAATACCACGTAGGGAAATCGCGCCGGGAAAACGGCGGTGAAATTGAAGTAACCAAAGCGGCCGACGGATTTTTGGAAGGAAAATTTTCGGGTACGCTAGATGGCACCCATTTCAAAGAAAAAACGTCGGCAACCGCCTTGGGTGGGTTAGGTCGCCTGAAAGGTAAACTCGAAGATAAAGTATTTACGAGCGCCACAGGTTACGACTCTGACATCGACCCCGAAGGACGAGGTTATAAGAAACAGGATACAAAAGACGAAATTGTCTTATCGAGCGGCGTTTTTAAGCTCAAATTTGAGAAGTAACTTAGATTCACGCAAAGACGCTAAGACGCAGTGATTTCTTTGCTTCTTAGCGCCTTTGTATGAAAAAATAGCTTTACAAAAATAAAAGTCCAGCGATAATAGCGCCCGTAACTGGCCCAGCCACAGGCACCCATGCGTATTTCCAATCTGAATCACCTTTGCCGACGATGGGCAGAATAGCGTGCGCAATGCGCGGCCCTAAATCGCGGGCAGGGTTGATGGCATACCCCGTGGTTCCGCCCAAAGAAAGCCCAATGGCCCACACCAAAATGCCAACGGCAAATGGCCCCAAACCCGTCGTAACGGCACCAATTCCTTTGATTCCCATCAATAAAACGATGGTGCCGATCACTTCACTAAAAAAATTGGAACCTGAAGCACGAATGGCGGGGTCGGTGGCAAAAGTGGCCAACTTAGCTCCTTTATCTTCCGTTTTGGCGTATTGCGGCAAGTGATACAACCACACTAAAGTACCCCCCAGAAAAGCCCCAATCATCTGAGCGCTCACATAATCCACTACTTTTCCGTATTCGTTTTGCGCCACAGCAAAACCAATCGTGACGGCGGGGTTGAGGTGGGCATCATAACCTCCAAAGGCTTTCGCCACAAAAATACCGATGGTGACCGCAAACGCCCAACCAGCAGTAATGACAATCCAACCGCCGTTGTGGCCTTTGGTATTTTTCAAAACGACATTGGCAACCACACCGTTGCCTAATAAAATCAAAACGAGTGTACCGAGCAATTCGCCCAAAAAAGGAGAAGGTGTCATTTAAGTGTAGAGGGTTAAGTTTAGCGTGTAAAGGGTTTGAGTTTAAATAGTATGCAAAACAGTAAAGGTTCGCAATTAAATACAAAAACATCTTATGGCAATGCAAAAGCTACGTATTTATCGCCTGATTTGGTTTTTAGTTTTCCACCACCGCACGCAATGACTACGTACTGCTTGCCCGCAATCGAATAGGTACTTGGCGACGCATAACCCGCCGCAGGAAGTTGGGTTTGCCAGAGTTGTTTTCCCGTCTTTTTGTCAAATACCCGTAATCGCTCATCACGGGTAGCCGCAATGAAGAGCAAGTCGCTGGCTGTTACTAGGGGCCCGCCGTAGTTGTCGGTGCCCGTAATGGGGATTCCTTTGGCTGTCAATTCAGGATATTCGCCCAAAGGAACTTGCCACAATCGCTCGCCCGTGTTTAAATCGGTGGCGGTCAAGGTTCCCCACGGCGGCTGATTGATGGGATAACCATTGCGGTCGTACCAACGATTATAGCCAGTATGCTGATACGGCAATGCGCCACTTTTTGAACTAACTACCTGTTTATCTGACTCTTTCTGAAAAACAAAATCAACAATGGCTTGGCGCTCAGCCACCGAAAGGTGCGCAAAGGGTGGCATCATGCCGCGCCCTTTAGGAATCAGCTTGTTGAGGGCATCGGCCGTAAGTCGCTTGTTGATATTCACCAATGATGGATACGAACCATCATGATTGCCACGTCGGTCTGTTCCGTGACAAGCCGCACAATTTTGCTTATACAATTGGGCTCCCGTGACAAATCCCCCGTTTGTTTCTTGACTTTTGATTACCAGCGAGGTATACACCGGAATTTCTTTGGAAGGAATGTATAAAATCCCCTGCGGATCGGCCGCCGCCCCACCCCATTGCCCGCCGCCATCGGTGCCCGGAAAGAAAATCGTCGTTTCTTTTCCAATGGGAATGTACGGGCCGCCAGTGCGTGATTTGCGAATCAATCCCAGAATCGAATCGCGGTCGGCCACGAATGAATTTAGGTCTTGTTCCACAAATCGCTGCCTTGCAAAATACGTAGGCTTGACTGGTATCGGCTGCGACGCAGCGGGAAATTCCCCAGGTACAGCATCATAGGAATATTTTCTATCTTCGATGGGAAACAGCGGTTTTCCCGTCACGCGGTCAAAGACAAAAATGTAGCCCTGCTTCGTAATTTGCGCCACTGCGTCCACTTTTCGGGGCCGACCGTCGGGGCCGTTGTGCATCACCGTAAGCAAGTTTGGCGGAGCAGGCGGGTCGCGGTCCCAAATATCGTGTCTGACGAGTTGATAGTGCCAAAGTCGCTTGCCCGTGTTGGCATCAAGGGCCAAAAGACAGTTGGCAAAAAGATTATCTCCTTTGCGGTTTCCGCCATAAAAATCAAACGCTGCCGAGCCAGTCGGTGCATACACGATGCCCCGCTCCCGGTCGATGGCCATGCCTGCCCATGCATTGGCACCACCAATGTTTTGCCGCGAATTGGCCGGCCACGTATCCGCACCCAACTCACCCATTTGAGGAATGGTACGAAACGTCCACACTTTTTTACCCGTCCGCACATCATACGCTCGGATGTCGCCCAGAAGCGCCGTTTCACTTTCCGAAACCCGAACTCCGACAATGAGCAAATTTTTAAAGATAACGTTGGGCGTATTGGCCACCACGTACTCATCAGCGCCCGGGCGTTCGAGGCCTTCTTTTAAGTTGATTCGTCCATTTTGGCCAAATGAGGTAATGGGTTTTCCCCGCAAGGCATCAAAGGCATACAGCCATTTTCCCGCCCCAAAAAAGATGATTTTTTCTTCTCCTTCGCGCCAATAGGTCACCCCGCGACTGGTAGTACCTTCGGTTTCGGTCACTTTGGATTTCCAGATGGGATTTCCGTTGGCGGCATCGAGCGCAAACACTTGGGTATTGGCCGAAACGCCGTATAAAATTCCGTCGACAATAATCGGATTACACTGCATTTGGGTACGGTGCCCAATGGTATCCGCCCCTCCCGAGGCGTACGTCCAAGCCACTTTGAGCTGCGAAACATTTTCGGCATTGATTTGGGCTAAGGGAGAATAATGATTGCGGGCACCATTTCCGTTGTATTCGGGCCAATTTTCTCCATTTTCGGCAAGGTTGGGCGCGCTGAGCATGGCCGTAATGACCGCTAAAAAGGCAAAAAGAGGTACTATTTTCATAAAGGAGAGGATTTCGATACCAAACTGTTGATAAAAGCATTTTCTGGGGTTTTCTACCAAATTTTTCCGATTCCCGGCGTATCTTTGCGCCTTAGAACCCAAGCTATGCAATTAAATTCCCTGACAGCTATCTCTCCCGTAGACGGGCGCTACCGTCGGCAAGTTGAAAAACTCGCGCCTTATTTTTCCGAATTTGGACTGATTCGCTACCGCATCCTGATCGAAGTGGAATATTTTATTTCTCTCTGTGAATTGCCGTTACCGCAATTGAAAGACTTCGACAAAGTGCATTATTCCGACTTGCGCGCCTTGTACGGCGAGTTTTCGGAGAAAGACGCGCTGATGATCAAAGAGATTGAATCGGTGACCAACCACGACGTGAAAGCGGTGGAGTATTTCATCAAGGAAAAGCTGAAAGACAAGAAATTAGAACAGTTTTTGGAATTTATCCACTTCGGATTGACTTCCCAAGATATTAACAATACCTCCATTCCGTTGTCGCTCAAAGACGCCCTCAAAGCTGAAATTGTACCGATGTTTGATGAAGTGTTGGCTAAATTAAAAGCCTTGGCAGAGGAGTGGAAACACATTCCGATGCTGGCCCGCACGCACGGGCAACCTGCCTCACCGACGCGGTTGGGGAAAGAATTTGGGGTATTTGCCGAACGCCTTGAAAAACAATTACAAATGCTTCAAGCCGTGCCCTTTGCGGCAAAATTTGGCGGAGCAACGGGCAATTTCAACGCCCACCACGTGGCTTATCCCGACATTGACTGGGTGGCTTTTGGCAATCATTTTGTCAACGACCACTTGGGCCTTTCGCGGAGTCAATTGACCACGCAGATTGAACATTATGACATGCTAGCGGCGCTTATGGATACCTTCAAGCGCCTGAATACCATCCTGATAGACCTCGACCGTGACATTTGGACGTACGTGTCGATGGAGTATTTTAAACAAAAAATCAAAGCGGGAGAAATCGGCTCATCGGCCATGCCGCACAAAGTAAATCCGATTGATTTTGAAAATTCAGAAGGAAATCTGGGCATCGCAAATGCCCTTTTTGAACACTTATCGGCCAAACTTCCTATTTCTCGCCTTCAACGTGATTTGACGGACTCAACCGTCCTCCGAAACTTAGGCGTTCCGTTGGCGCATACCGTGATTGCCTTGAAAGCCTTGATGCGAGGATTAGGCAAACTGGAACTAAACGAGCGCGCTTTTTACGCCGATTTGGAAAACAACTGGGCCGTGGTAGCCGAAGCGATTCAGACCGTTTTGCGCCGCGAAGCCTACCCGCAGCCCTACGAAGCCTTGAAAAACCTTACCCGCAAAAACGAAAAAATCACGGCCAACGCCATCGCCGAATTCATCGATGGTTTGGATGTTTCGGACGAAATCAAAGAAGAATTAAGAGCTATTTCGCCGTTTAGTTATACGGGGGTGTAGTGCGAAGTTATTTATATAATTTACCGCCGTTGGTGTTTCTTACCAACGGCTTTTTTATGGAAGCCAATCACTTCACTTTCAACATGTCCGGTTGCCCCACCACTTCGAGTTTAAACACATCGTTTCGGGAATAATGCCCTACGACGTCAAAATCCAGTTTGCTTTTGGCCAAAACTGAAAAGTCCAATTCGGCAGTGAGTAAACCTTCTTCGTTCCACAGCGGCCCCGCTAAGACCTCACCCAACGGTGAAATAATGACGCTACCGCCACTGCTCATAATTTCAGGCTCATCGGTCAAATCTGCCTGAAAATGTTCGGGATAATCGGATTTTTGAACAAACTGGTTACACGCTAGTACAAAACAGCGGCCTTCCAGCGCAATGTGCTGCATGGTCGATTGCCACGATTCGCGGGAATCGGCCGTTGGAGCGAGGTAAATTTCCACGCCGCGTTGGTACATCGACATCCGCGCCAACGGCATGTAATTTTCCCAACAAATCAACCCTCCTATTTTACCGATTTCAGTATCAAAACTGACCAATGTACTGCCGTCGCTTTCGGCCCAAATGTAGCGTTCCAAACCCGTAGGCTTAAGTTTACGATGCTTGCCGATGAGATTGCCTTGTTTGTCAAAATACAGCAACGCACAATGCAAAGACCCACCCACGCTTTCGCGCTCGGTAACGCCTAAAGCCACAAAAATGCCTGCTCGGCGGATGGCTTCACTGATTTGTTCAACGTATTGAGAATTTGTTTCTAAACTATTTTCCCAATACTCCAACCATTGATTCCGACTTTTTTCGGTACGGCGTCCCACGATGGAATCAAAGTCTAACCCACGCGGATAACAGGGAATAAAAGATTCAGGAAAAAGCAACAGCTCACAGCCTGCGGCGGCTCCTTTTTCTACCCACTCAATGACGAGTTGAACGGTTTTCTCAACGTCAAACAACGCAGGCGTGGCCTGCACCACGCCCACTTTTACTTTTTTGTGTTGCATGGGCTATTTTGTTTCTTCGCGCAAGGCTTCTTCGATGGTATCAATGATAAAATCGCACTGGTCCTGCGTTAGAATCAGAGACGGGCGCAGCGTGATGACATTGCCTTCGATGATTTTAAAGGCCAGCCCACGTTCCATACAGCGATACATGATGCGCTCGGCTTCTTCGTAGGCCCGCTCTTTGGTTTTGCGGTCTTTGACAAGGTCGATGCCGATGTGAAATCCTTTGCCCGCCACGTTGCCGATGAGTGGGTATTTTTCCTGCATTTCTCGAAACGCATTCATTAAATATTCGCCTTTGGTAGCGGCATTCTCAACGAGGCGATGTTCTTCAATAAATTCGATTTCGGCCAATCCCGCCGCGCAGCAAAGCGGATTTTTCTCGTGCGTAAAATGACCGATAGAGCTATCTTGTAAGACGTTATATTCAGATTTAGAAACAATTCCTGCAAACGGTACCATACCACCACCCAACGATTTGCCCAGTACCAATACGTCGGGCGTAACGTAATGTTCACTGGCGAACATTTTTCCCGTACGCCCCAAACCTTCAATGATTTCGTCAAAAATCAGGAAGATTCCTTCACGGTCGCAAAGGCTGCGGATTTCTTGCCAATAGTTTTGAGACGGCACCACGGGCGTGGATGAGATCGGCTCGGCCACAATAGCCGCGATATCAGGCTCGTTGCGGATGATAAGTTTGATTTGGCGCAGGTATTCTTCGTCGATGGCGTCGGTATCGTCCCATTTCCACGGATTGCGGTAGTAGTTGGGAAACTCCGCGTGCAGCGCCCCAGGCACCATCGGCCCGTTGCCTTTCAGAAAATGTGCCTGTCCGCTCACGGCACCAGATTGGAAACCCGTGCCGTGGTAGGCATCCCAAAACGAAATCGTTTTCCACTTGCCCGTGATTTGCTTCGCAAGCATCACCGCCATTTCGATGGCTTCTGAGCCACCCGGGCAAAAAAGCACCCGATCTAGTCCAGCAGGTGTAATTTCGGTCAGTTTTTTTGCCAATTGAATGGCAGGGATATTGGTATATCTTCTGGGCGTAAAAGCCAAGGCTTCCGACATTTGACGAATCATCGCTTCCACCACCGCAGGATTGTTAAAGCCCGCATTGTGGACACCGTTGCCGTGCATATCTAAGTATTTTTTGCCGTTGAGGTCATAGATATACGCGCCTTCGGTCTTGGAAAGCACGTTCATGACGGGCGTAGAAAGCGCCTGATGAAAGAAATATTTGGCATCTTCTTCCAGCCAATGCAGGGTTTGGGCATCCAACGATTGCGTATACAAATGGCGTTGCTCGGAAGAATTAATATCGCCTTGGTCTTCGGAGATTAGGTTTTCGGGGGACATGGAATGGGGGTTATGCTATTTTCGTTTTTGTTAAGAAATATAGCTTATTTTCCATTTTTCAGCCCAATAAGGTCAAAATAAAAACCTTATTTGACTGAATTTTGTCATTTAAGGTTAAAATCTCAAAAACCATCACCTTATTTTCAGTTAAAGAATCACGATTTTTTTACCCGCGCTTTAATCGTATCTATAAAGCTGCTTTTTCCCTTTTTCTTTTCTTCGCCAATCAAAAAACCATAGGGTTGCAAGGGCTCAATATTATCAAAAATCACCTTGGCAATGCCCACCAACGGTATCGCCATCACCATTCCTGCTACCCCCCAAACAAGCTCCCCAACCACGATAGAAATAATGGTAAACAATGGATTAATCTTGACTTGCGCTCCCACCACCAAAGGTTCTAAAATATAGGTTTGCAGAAATTGAACCGTTCCGTAAGTAAGTACAATCCCGAGCACCATTCCCGAATCACCCCCCTGCGAGAGTGCGCCAATGACGGTCAGCGTGGTGCCTGTAATGTTGCCCACAAAAGGTACTATTTCAAACAAGCCGCAAATCATGGCAAAAAAGAGCGCATTTTTTACGCCGATTATCGAAAATCCGACGCCGTACATCACCCAAAGCATGGCAATCATCATGGCCAGTCCCAAGAGATATTGTTGAGCCACGTGCGACGCATCGCTGATGATTTTATTGCCTTTTGTTTTTTGGTCAACGGGCACCATTTTTAGCATGAATTGCTTCAGGTGCGTGCGAGAATACATCAACAAAAAAGTATAAACCAGCACCAATACCATGTCCACCAACAGACTCGTAGACGAGCTCATGACCGACAACACCATTTTTCCAGCATTGCCCACCCCCGACGATTGCTGCTGCTTTAGCAATTCTTTTTGTTTTTGAGGAGAGAGCCCGAATTGATTACTCAATGTCTCTTGCAGCTTCTTCTCTAGCTCCCCGATGTACTGCTGCATTTTTGGGAGGTCATCGACAAAACTGGCAATTTGCCATGAAAGTACCCCAATAACTCCAATCACCACGACAACCGAAAAAAGAAGGCAGAGAAAGGTTGCCAACCCACGACCTACTCCTTTCTTTTCCATCCAACGGCCCAGCGGCAACATCAGCATCGAAATAATGCAGGCAAGCGCCAAGGGCACCAAAAAAGGTTTGGCAAAGTACAAGCCAGCGATGACCAGAAAGAAAACGGCAAGTACTTGAAGGGTTTTAGAAAGCGACGAGGTGTGCATAGCGTTGTGACTGAATTTAAATCGGCCGATTTGTTATGGCCGAGAATCTTAGGTCAATGTTACTAAAAATATCAGTCTACAATACACAACTTCAGTTACAGAGTAACGAGTTTTTCCCTTCCCCCCTACTTCTTCACAAACCGCATCACGGCAATATCGCCCGTGATAAATGTCAGCGTATTTTCATTGATGGAGTACGTATTTACTTTTTTCAATGTTTCCAGAAACCGATTTTCGCCCTCACCAGGGCAAAACATCTTGGTCAAAGCCATGGGTGAATTGAAATTGAGTTTGTTGCCGTCGGCGTTGAGTTTACCCGAAAAACGGTTACAGCCTGTGCTTCCGCTTACTTGGCCGTTGGCTCCGTCAAATATCATCATTGGTTTTTTGTTGGGATACAGGCTATCAAAAGGCACCGCCGCCCCTGCAATATAATTGAGTTCCCAAGTTCCGTCAAGGGGTGACGCGGTTGTCATACTTTCGTTATTTGTGTTAAGTTTTTCGGTTAAATACAGGTACGGCGGGTGGAAATGGTGCGCAAAAATTTTCTCTTTGCTTTCGGGGAAGCGTTGATAATAGTCCTCGTCGGCCTTCAACACAATCGTATTTCCTGTGCGTACATAGTGGTTGCTGTTGTAATACGCGGGCGGCGGAGTGAAGCCCGTCATGTTTTTGCTTACAATGGTCGAGGCCATTTTTCCGAGGTATTTTTGGTAGTTTTTATTGGCCTTATACGTCGGCTTACTGAGCTGATTATACGCATATTTGAGGGCGAGGTTTTTGGGGAATTTTTGCTTTTTGATAATGCCCTTGGCCCCCACAAACGGATTCGTCACGTTAAAATCATCAATGGTCTGAATAGAAATGGGAACTTCAGGCACCCAGTCCGCCGAATTGACGACGTTATACGCCCAGCCGTTTTGGGTCAACGACTCATACTCATACGCAAAATAGAGATTTCCGGGCTTGGGCGAAGCACTGCAATAGGTTTTGAAGCGAATGTCGGCAGGAATTGCCTTTTGTTTTTGCAGGCTGTAAACGTAAGCCGTCAATAAATACGCAATGGCTCCCCCCTGACTATGCCCCATGATGATGACATCTTTGATGCCTTTTTTGTAGCAGGAATCTATTTTTGACAAAATATCCTTCGACATCGTGGCCGTACCAAGCAACCAACCTACATGTACGGCGGCTTTGGGATCTGACGAAAGTTCGTATTTGAAAGTCTCGCTTTGGTTCAATTGCAATTCCCCCTTGGCGGGGACCATGGCGGCGTAGAAATTCGCCAGCCAACTCACCTCTTTTTCGGTCGTTCCCCGAATACTGACGACGGCAATGGTATTATCGTTGTGAGTCCATAAGTCCCACGTATTGTCCAGCCCAACAATGGGCGCACGGTACACCGATTTGTAATTGGTAGGCGCAGGAAAAGCCGCAACGTAGTCAGGAGCGCCAAACCGAGCCGAAATTTTCAGCATTTCGATGTATTCTGCTTTGTCAAAACCAGCTCGAAGGCGCTGCGCCTGAAGGTCATAAGCGAATACAAACAAACATCCAACGAGAAGAATAGAATAAAAAGTTTTCATGCGAGAGCGGCGTTTAATAGTTAACTGTACATAACGAAGAATAACTCATTGAAAGCTAAAACTAAATTACGGTCAAAAAGTTGAAGGAATCAACTATCCGCAATTTTTTAGGGTTATTGTTTCATTTATTGCCGTCTAATAACTTTGTCCTTCGTGCGTCTTCGTTTTTTACTTTACTTTACGCCCAACCAATATCTTCCAACAACATGCAAACCGTTGCTACCCGCATATTTGATTTTTTGGACCTCTACGTCAAATCACAAAATAAACCCGATACGCTGGCCTGTAAACGCCATGGCGAATGGGTTACGTTTTCGTCGCAGCAGTTTTGCGAAGAGGTCGATAAAGTCAGTCTTGGCCTCATCCAATTGGGTGTGCAAGCAGGCGACCGCATCGCAATCGTGTCGGAAGGTCGCCCTGAATGGAACATTGTAGACTTTGGTATTCAGCAAGTTGGAGCAGTTTCGGTACCGATTTACCCCACACTGACCCTCGACGATTTTCAATATATTTTTCACGAAGCCGAAGTCAAGTTTGTATTTGTGGGCGACGCAGGCCTGTTTAGAAAACTGATTGACGTGGTGGCTACCGCGCCTACTGTCGAAGAAATGTACACATTTGATGCCGTCAAAAGTGCCAAAAATCTTACCGATGTCATGGGTAAAGCCGACGAAGCCAATCGCCCCAAGCTCGACGCCATGAAAGCGGCGGTCCAACCCGACGATTTATTGAGCATTATTTATACTTCAGGCACCACCGGCGACCCCAAAGGAGTCATGATTTCGCACCACAATATTTTGAGCAATGCCGAAGAAGGTCGGAAACTGATTGCGTTTGGCTCAGAAGCCCGGGCTTTGAGTTTTTTGCCGCTCAATCACGTCTTTGAACGCATGGTCCAGTACGTATATTTGCGTTCGGGCATTTCTATTTATTACGCCGAAAGCGTGGCAACCATTGCCGAAAACCTGCGCGAAGTGCATCCTACGGTGCTGTCAACGGTGCCACGTCTACTCGAAAAAGTATATGACAAAATCGTGGCAAAAGGCTACGAATTGTCGCGCGTTTCACGTAATATCTTCCTGTGGGCCTTGGATTTAGGGTTAAAATACGACCCCAACAAAGACATGGGCTGGTGGTACAACACCCAACTTTCGTTGGCTAAAAAACTGGTTTTCAGCAAATGGCAAGAAGCCCTCGGCGGCAAACTCCAGATGATTGTGGTCGGAGCAGCGGCTACTCCGCCGCGTATTGCCCGGGTGTTTTGGGCGGCGGGGATTCCCGTGTGTGAAGGCTACGGACTGACCGAAACCTCGCCCGTTATTTCCTTTAACCGTCTGTATCCCCAACAAGAAATCCGCATCGGAACCGTAGGCATGGTGATTGACGGCGTGGAGGTAAAACTCGCCGACGATGGCGAAATTCTGGTCAAAGGCCCCAATGTCATGAAGGGATATTACCGCAAACCCCACCTCACTGCCGAAGTGATTTCGGCCGATGGCTGGTTTCACACGGGCGACATCGGTCAGTGGGTCGATGATAAGTTTTTAAAATTGACCGACCGAAAAAAGGAAATTTTCAAAATCTCGGCTGGAAAATACGTAGCCCCACAGGCCGTAGAAGCAAAATTGAAGGAGTCATTTTTTATAGAACAGGCGGTAGTTCTCGGCGATGGGCAAAAATACGCCGCCGCCTTGATTGTCCCCTCTTTTGACGCCATCAAAGAGTTTTGCCGAATCGAAAATATCACTTATACCTCTGACGATGAGATTATTAAAAATGAAAAGGTAAGTGCTAAAATTCGGAGTGAAGTAGAAAATGAAAACAAGGAATTGGCCCCCTACGAGCGGGTAAAGAAATACCATTTATTGTCCCGCGAGTTGTCGGCCGCCAATGGCGAGCTAACCCCTACCCTTAAACCCAAGCGGAGAATCATCCAAGAAAAATACAAAGCAGAAATCGAAGAGATGTTTGCGTAAGAAGTAGAAAATCAAACTATTTCCGAAAAAATTTCTGAAGAGCGTCTAAAATATCTTGCGGGTTGGGGAGGGAGAATGCGGGAAATCTGGGATACAGTGGAATTTGAATAAAGACCGCATTTCCTTCCCCAACGATGGGTGTCCACACAATTTGGCCCCGCAAAACTGCCACCCGCGATTCGATATTGCCAATACCCAGCCCTTGTTTCGCTTGGTTGTACGTAAATCCTTTGCCGTCGTCGAAATAGTCAAAATGAATGATATCATCGTCGAGATGAACCCGAATAGTGATTTTTTTGGCTTCGGCGTGCTTAAGGGTGTTATTCATCAACTCCTGCGTGACGCGATACAGGCCCGTTTCAATTTCGGCGGGAAAACGTTCGGGCAAACGCGATGCATCCACTTCTACGCTGACCTCTCCCGACTGTCTGATTTTTTCGGCCAAAGCCTCTACCGCGGCTGCATAGCCGTATTGTTCGAGCATTCGGGGGCTGAGTTCCCGCAGCATCCGTCGAATGTCCACGATAGAATCATTGATGATTTCGAGGGTCTTTTTCTTGATTTCTTGACTTTCGGGATGGTCAGAAAGGTATTTTGTCAGCGACGACGCGTATAATTTCAGCGTTGCTAGGCGGGCCCCCACTTCGTCGTGCAGGTCTTGGGCAATCTGCTTCCGCTCTTGCTCCTGCGCCTCAAGGGCAATTTTTAGGCGTTCTTGCTCCTTTTGTTTCAAGCTAACGAGGCGATTTCGGCCCGCCATAAACGCCACATAACCCACCAGCCCCGTGCAAAAAATGTAGAACCACCACGTTTGCCAAAAAGGAGGATTGATTCGAATGTACAGTATCTTTTCACTATCGCTCCACACACCGTCTCGGTTGGCAGCCGATACCCTGAATACGTATTTACCAGGAGCAAGATTGGCATAACGAACGTAATTTCGATTATTGCTGATGATCCATTTTTTATCCAACCCCTCCAATTTATAACGATAGGTATTTTGCCCATTGCTATAGTAATCAATGGCCGCAAACTCCATCGAAAGGGTGTTTTGATCGTACGACAGCGAAATTACATCGGTTTCGTTAATTTGTTTGGCAAGAGGATACACGCCTTCATTAACTTTAAAATTATATAAATGAACGCTCGGTCTAAAAGAAAGTTTTCGAATTCGTTCGGGGAAAAAACTGTTAAATCCTTTGACACCACCGAAAAAAATCTCCCCTTCTTTACTCATCGCAAAGGCGTTTCCGTTGTATTCATAGCCCTGAATACCGTCGGTTAGGTCAAAATTGCGAAATTGACGCGTTTGAATATCCAACTGCGAAATCCCGTGGTTGGTACTGAGCCACAAATTCCGTTGTTTATCAGACACAACGCCATAAATGTACGAATTTGCAATACCATGACGCTCGTCGTAAAATGCATACCGGCGGTCAAGGGGATTCAGTTCAATCAACCCTTTTTCAGTACCAATCCAAAGTGTTCGGCTCACCGTATCCTCTCGTATTACATTGATATTGAATTGCTTCATTCCTGAATACACCTGTTTCCACTGACGGTTTTGGTATTTAAAACCATACAGTCCCTCAAAATAGGCCGATAGCCAGATGGTAGAATCTTTGGCCTGATAGACCGAAAACACATTCCTATTTTTTAAAATCGGCGATTCAGTAAATGTTTTGGTCTTGGGATCAAAAATCCACGGACCAAGCGGAGTTCCTAAAAACAAACGCCCATCCGACAACTCAAGAATATTGCGGGTATAATTATTTCGGGATGGATTTTGGTCAAACTGGTACAATTGAAATTTTTCGGTTTTAGCGTCAAATTGCATCAGTCCACCATAAGTCCCCAACCACATCTGATTTTGGCGGTCGCGGAGAAACGATTTAATAAAATTGACGGAAGGCAGCGAGGGCGAATTCGATTGAGTCAGATAACGTTTAAGAATGATTCGGCTTTTGGGGTTAAGTACCGCGATACTCCCCTCAGTTCCAATCCACATATTTCCATCGGGAGCTTGGATCATGCATCGCACCGAGAAATTGTCTAATCGCCTAGAATTTGGCAAGTTGGGCGCGTCAGTAATTTTATAAAAAATCGAGGCATTAGGGATAATTTTAAGAAGCCCATCGGGGTCTACATTCGCCCAAATGATGCCACGATTGTCGACATATATTCTGGTAATTTCATAATTATCCAAACTTCTAGGCGTCACATGAGGTAAATAAACCGCCTGTAGCTCTCTCTTTTTGGTATCAAAATTCCAGAATCCGTTGCGCTGCGTGCCAATCCAAAGTTTATGATTGATTCCTTCGGCAATGCTGTACACTGCCCCTAAGTTTCGATTATCGGGCGTTTTATCAAACAACTGAAACTCCCCACAGGCAGTATCGAGTCGAATTATCCCCTGCAACGACCCAAGCCAGACGATATTTTTAGAATCTACGTATAAACAAATGATATTCAGCGGGTAGCCCAGTTTATTCTCCGCATGGTCGCTGAAATAATAATGGTATTTTTTCTCTTTAATGGTATATTTTACTATCCCCTTTGTACCCACCATCCATACATCCCCCGCTGGGGTACGGGTGGTCCAATCGATATAGTCAAAATCTTGGGTAATAAAAACCTTCGGGGCCACAACACGGTGCTTTCCCGTTCTAAATTCATACGCCAAAATACCATCTCCTTCGCGTATGTACCAAAGCTCATCAGCATTAACATAAAACGGAGACGTGCGCCGTTTTATGCCTTTTTGGGATTTATCTATCACCAACCGGAAGCGGTCAGTAGCGCGTTCGTAGCAGTTGAGTCCTTCTTCAGTACCTAACCATACGTTTCCCTGCTTATCTTCCACCAGCCCCGCAATGTTGACTCCATGCAGCGAATGCGGGTCCTTCACGTCGGGTTTATAGACCTTAAAACTGTGTCCATCGTAGCGATTGACCCCATCTTGGGTGCCAAACCACATAAACCCCCGTGAATCTTTGAGCATGTGGTAGGGAGAACCTTGCGACAACCCCTGATTCACCCCAATATGCTCCAAACGGTAGTCTTGCGCCCACCCTTTCAGACCCACGCCGATGGCTACTATGAGGACGATGACTTTGTACAAGGCCGTAGAAAAGTTTAAGTCAACTTCTTCTAATCGAAAGCGTTAGGCAGCAAGTTACAAAAAATATACTATTTACCGAGAATACGTTTTTCCACTCCTTCGTTGGTAATAATGACGGGTTTTATCAAACCGTTCTCATCAAAAAACAGTTGGTCCATACAGGTTACTCGGGCATTTCCATCGGTTTCACCCAACGGACGGCGGTGGTAAACAATGTACCACGCATCGTCTTTTTCGTGATGAATAACCGAATGATGCCCAGCGCCAGTGGCTACTTTGGGGTCTTGCTGCAATATCTTTCCTACACGCTTGAAAGGACCAAAAGGCGAATCGGCGATGGCATAAGCCACGCTGTAATTGGGACCCGTCCAGCCACCTTCCGACCACATAAAGTAGTATTTGCCATTCTTTTTAAACATAAACGGGCCTTCCACGTAGTTTTCGGGCGTAATTTCTTTAAATGTACTTCCGTCTTCAAAAGGAACAAAACCAGTAAAGTCATTTTTCAATTTGGCAATGTTGCAATGCCTCCATCCTCCATAGATGAGGTAATAATTATTCCCGTCTTTGTACACAAATTGATCGATGGGTTGCGCTCCGTTGTAAAATTTATCAATCAGCGGTTTGCCAAGATAATCCGTAAAAGGCCCCGCTGGATGATTGGCCACCGCTACCCCGATACCGCCTTTTTCTTTATCACTTTGAATGTCGTTGGCCCCAAAAAACAGGTAGTATTTCCCGCCTTTTTCAATAATGGAAGGAGCCCACATGGCGCGTTTTGCCCATTTTACCCGGGCCGTATCGAGAATTGTTGAATGCTTGGTCCAGTGAATCAAATCAGGCGAGGAGAATGCATCAAAAAACACCTGCTTGTTGTACGGGGCGGAAAACGTTGGATAAATCCAGTATTCCTTACCAAAAATAATCCCTTCTGGGTCGGCATACCAACCCTTAAAAAGTGGGTTTCCCGAGGTTTCCGCGGTATTTTTTTGGGCGTAGAGTTGAGCGGTGAGCAACAAAAAGGATAGAAACAGTATTTTTTTCATCGAATGGTTGGGTAAAAAATAAAACAGGGTTAAAAGTGAAATCAGTTCACAAAAATCAATCTCGTACTTTCCGACGTGGTTGAAAGTTGGGCTTCCCGCCCCACAATCATCGCTCGGTTGTCAGGCACGTGTCCTACGGGGAAATCAAAGCAAACGGGATAATCATATTCCGCTACAAATTCAGCAATTATCTCATTCGCATTTTTGCCAAATTTGATGGTATCATTGTCTTTCATATCCGTAAATTGCCCGACAATAAGTCCTGCCAATTGGTCTAATTTTCGGGCCCTTTTGAGTTGCACCATCATGCGGTCCAGGTTGTAATAGGTTTCTTCTACATCTTCGATAAAAAGTACCTTGTCTCGGGTGTCTAGTTCTGAGCGCGAGCCAATCAAATGCGCCAATAGGCATAAATTCCCACCGACCACTTGCCCAGTAGCCGTTCCAGTCCGATTGAAAGGATGCGCAACTGCCTCATACTGTAACGGTTCTCCCCAAAGTGCCTTTCGCAGCGTCTCTACGGCATTAGAGGCCCCTTCTTGTCCAAATAGTTTTGGCATGGTTGCGTGTAAACTTTCATACGCTAGGCGATGAAGATGGCAATGCAAGGCCGTAATGTCACTGAATCCTATAATCCATTTGGGATGTTTTTTGAATCTCCGAAAACTCAATCCATCGATGAGTTTGGAACTTCCGTACCCTCCCCGTGCCGAAAAAATAGCTTTGATACTCGGGTCGTCCAACATGCGCTGAAAATCGGCACGACGCTCTTCATCCGTACCCGCAAATTGATGGTAACTTGTCCGTAACGTAGCTCCTTCTACTACATCCAGTTGCCAATCTTGCCGGAGCACTCGCAAGCCTTCAAACAACGCATCGTACGATACCTGACTCGCCAATGCCAATACACCCACACGGTCGCCCGCTCGTAAATAAGGAGGTCGTATCACTTTATAGGAGTTATCAATTATAAAGAAAATTTCGGCAATACATTTAACCTCTACGACTTTGAGTGAGTATAAATCAGAGGTTTGCGTCCCTCATTTCTCACGCTGTGCCGCAATATAGGCCGCCCCCACCAGAGCCATCAACAACAAAAGCCCCGCAACCTCAAAAGCCCATACGTGCGTAGTCATCAGGTGAACTCCAATGGTTCTTAACGTAGATCGTTGCGGCGTAAACTCTGCCAACTGCGGCGAGTGGATAATCATAAAATTGGCATTGAGAATAATCCAAAACAACACACCAAAAATACCCAAAGCCACTAGCCCGCCCCAAAATTGATTCAGGTGAGTAGTAAGCACAAGGTTTTTCTTTTGGTTGCTTTCGCGGTCGGGACGATAAGTGAGCATAATCCCGAAGATAAGCAAAACCAACACGCCACCTACATAAATTAAGATTTGCGTAATGGCCAAAAAATCAGCCCCCGCCAGCACAAACAGCGCCGCAACACCCAACAACGCCAGAAAAAGGCAAAGCGCAGCATACATAACATTGCGGGTAAATAGTATCGTCAATGCCGCACCGATAGACAGCGCCGAAAAACCATAAAATGCAATCTCAGCCATTATGAATTAAAATAAAGTAGCTACTCTTTCCGTCCAAAAGTGTACACAACGCCAAGGTTACTTTTTAAAACGCCAGAATCAAATTTCCGCACCACATAAGGAGCCAGTTCAAACGCAACCCGCACGTTGGGTACCGATTTAAACGGCGCTACGCGTGTGCCAATATTGAGCGAATACCCTTCCACGATATTGTTGGTCTGGTTGGCAAGCACCCCAATGAAATTAAAACGAATCCCCCCCCCAAATACACCTGATAGTTTTCCTTGCGAGAAAGGTTGACCATCGGCAGAATTTCGGTACTTAAACTTCCAAAAAGCGTGTTGGTCTGAAGCCGAACATCCATCCAAACGGGCTTAACAGGATTGGTACTGACAGACAGCAATCCGTTCCAGGGATAATATCCGATGGACTGGGCATTTGCTGTGGCACTTAATCCAAACAATACCAAAAAAATCCCCGACCAACGTCTTTTTTGGTCGGGGAATGATGACTGAAAATATACCTTTATCATAAGAGCAACGGCTACAATCACTTTTTTACTCTATTCTTTGTTACTTCACCTTCAGTTTTCCCATTTTTTCCATCGTGTTCATTTTCTTCATCATCTTCCGCATTTCGTCAAACTGCTTGAGCAGGTTGTTGACTTGCTGAAGTGACGTTCCGCTACCGCCTGCAATGCGTTTTTTGCGACTTCCGTCAATCACATCGGGGTTTTCGCGCTCTTTGGGAGTCATGGAATGAATGATGGCTTCAATGGGCTTGAACGAGTCGTTGTCGATTTCCATGTCTTTCATGGCCGACCCCATCCCCGGAATCATCCCCAACAAATCTTTGACGTTACCCATCTTTTTGATTTGTTGCAATTGCCCTAAAAAGTCATTAAAGTCAAATTTGTTGGCCCGCATCTTAGCGTTGATGCGCTTGGCTTCGTCTTCGTCAAAGGCTTGCTGCGCGCGTTCTACCAACGAAAGCACGTCGCCCATGCCCAAAATCCGACTAGCCATACGATCGGGGTAGAAGCTATCAAGGGCTTCCATTTTTTCGCCCGTCGAAATATATTTGATGGGTTTGTCCACAATCTGCCGAATCGAAAGGGCCGCTCCACCGCGGGCATCACCGTCCAATTTGGTCAGCACCACACCGTCAAAATTCAGGCGCTCATTAAAGGTTTTGGCCGTATTGACCGCGTCTTGGCCCGTCATTGAGTCAACCACAAAGAGGATTTCGCTCGGTTTGATGGAAGATTTGATGTTTTCCACCTCCTGCATCATCACCTCGTCTACGGCCAAACGACCGGCGGTATCGACAATGACAATCTTCTTGCCTGACTTTTTGGCGTGAGCAACCGCATTTTGGGCAATCGAAACGGCATTTTTACTATCTGGTTCCGAATAGACCTCAACGCCAATTTGTTCTCCCAATACCTTCAACTGGTCAATCGCCGCTGGGCGGTAAATATCGCAAGCCGCCAACAGCACCTGGCGCCCCTGACGCTTCAGCATGTAAGCTAGTTTTCCAGAAAAAGTAGTTTTACCTGACCCTTGCAAACCCGCAATCAAAATAACGGCGGGGTCGCCTTTGATATTGATGGCTTCGGCCTGTCCACCCATGAGCGCAGTCAGCTCTTCATGGACAATTTTTACGAACATTTGCCCCGGCTCAACCGCAATCAGGATTTTTTGGTCGAGGGCTTTTTCTCTTATTTTATCCGTAATTTCTTTGGCAACTTTGAAGTTAACGTCGGCATCTACCAATGCTCGGCGCACTTCTTTGGTCGTTGCTGCTACGTTAATATCTGATATTCTATCTTTCCCTTTAAGGGTCCGAATGGCTTTGTTTAATTTATCCTGTAAGCTTTCAAACATAATAACCGATAAGTAAAATGAGGGGACAAATTTAGTGAATCATGCGTTCAAACCATAATATCTTTATTATCGTGTGTGAAAAGTATTGTTATAATCTTAAATTTGCGCGGCAAAAACACCAAAACTCTTAAAGTTACCCTTACATTATGATGCAAAAAAACACTACCTATTGGCGCTGCTTGAATGTGTTATTAGTCATTTTATTAACAGTAGGTACGTTGACAGCTCAGATAAAAATTACGTTCCCAGTAGAACGGGCCGTTTTTCAACGTAACAACGCAAACCAAGCTTCCATCTCCATCGGGGGTTATTATACGCAGGCGGTTGACCGCATTGAAGCCCGTCTTGTTCCAGTTTCGGCGGGTCAAGGTCAAGCCACCGACTGGACTACCATCGAATCCAATCCCAAAGGCGGTGTATTTTTAGGCTCTTTGACTGGCCGGGGCGGTTGGTATACGCTCGAAGTCAGGGCGTTTTTCGGGGGCGTAGAAGTGGGTCGCGATGCCCTCGCTAAGTTGGGCGTCGGCGAGGTATTTTTGATTGCTGGTCAATCAAATGCACAGGGCTTTTTCGGCTTTGGCGCTCCTGCTGTCAACGACGACCGCGTAAATACCATCACTTGGGATAATCAAAACTCCGACCGAACCAACAACCTCACGTTTTCATTCACCCGGCTCACCGCTGAGGGGGTAATTGGTCCGCGCGGCCGCAGTGCGTGGTGCTGGGGACCTTTGGGGGATTTATTAGCCAGAAAATTAAACGTTCCTATCTTGTTTATGAATGCGGGATGGATTGATACCTCTACGCAAAACTGGTTGGATTCGGCCAATGGCAAAACGGTTAAAAACCGAGTAAACGAGGATTTACCAGCGGGAATGCCTTATCTCAACTTAAAAAATGCCCTCCAATATTACGGTTCTATTCTAGGCCTACGGTCGGTATTATGGTTGCAAGGGGAAAATGATGCTGCCGCCAATGTAACGAAAGATGCGTATCAAAGTTCTCTGCAGGGCTTGGTAAACGTGGCCCGTATCGAACAAGGCGAAGTGCTTTCTTCTTTGCCGTGGGTGTTATCCCGCACCTCTCGGTATGCCATCAATACCAGCTCATTTACGTCCCAATCGGTAATAGATGCCCAAACGGCCATCATCAATATTCCTTTTAATAAATCCTACCCAGGTCCGTTCACTGATAATATTCAAGTTCCTAGGCCACTTACTAACCCCATCAATGGCTCCCTTGATTTAGTACACTTTCAAGGACAAGGGTTAACGGACTTAGCCCAAGCATGGGATAACTCCTTACAACCCAGCTTTTTTGCTACTGTGGTTCCAGTGTCGCCCCGCCCCGCCCGACCGCTTACCGTTAC
Source organism: Runella rosea (assembly GCF_003325355.1). GTDB lineage: Bacteria > Bacteroidota > Bacteroidia > Cytophagales > Spirosomataceae > Runella > Runella rosea. The sequence continues at coordinate 6,380,397 of NZ_CP030850.1, read as the reverse complement.
GTGCAATGCTGGCAACGTTAGTTTTAATGTCAAAGCGCCCGATGGCTTTGTCTCCTACCGATGGGCAAACGGAGAAACCACCCAAACCATCACAGTACAGGGAGCAGGCACCTATCAGGTAACGATGAAAGACAATGCAGGTAATACTTATCTCACGCCAGCATTGGTCGTAACAGACCCCTCCGTAAGGCTTCCCGATCCAGTGATTACGCCAAGCGGCGAACAAATCATTTGCGCCGACTCTTCGATTGCCTTAACCGTGAATGTTTCATCGGTCAATACCGTCACTTGGAGCAATGGCCTCACTGGCCGAACCATCAACGTAAAAACGCCAGGCACCTACACCGCCCGTCTTAGCAATATATATGGATGCAGTTCACCTACTCTTTCTGCCCCAGTGACTGTTAAAACCATCAGTATTAAAGCCCCAAAGCTCATCCAGTCGGGTCCTTACAGTGTTCAGGCCACGCCAGATAGTACTATATTTTCATTTGCCGACACAAAAGTCTCAAACATTACGTGGGATTGGCGACAAGGAGGTCGAAGCCTTACCGCCACTGAGTCGGCCATTAAAGTAACCCAAACGGGCGAATTTACAACGCGCTCACGGGTGACATTTGTGGCCAATTCCGGTGGAAGTGCCCGTACTTGCCTTTCTCCTTTTTCAGCTGCGGTACTGTACCAACCTACCGGAGAAACCGCTGATGGGCTAGTGGTTTACCCAAACCCAAGTCGTTTGGGCAAAGTCGCGATTGAAACGCTCGAAGATTTAACCGATGTTGAAATCACCGTCACGTCGTTGAGCGGGCAGGTTGTTTACTCTGGCAAATTCCCTGATTTGAAAATTCGCAAAGAAATTGACCTCAGTTATGTCAATGAAGGAGCTTATATTCTTAAATTATCTTCAACGACGCTTAAACAATCTAAAAGAATTATCATTGATAATTGATATTTTTGGGGCTTCTGCGTGTTGCAGAAGCCTTTCTTATTAATTTTACGTCGTCGTTTTAAAACCTGTGTACAAACATTTGGTTTGATTAAACGACAGTTGTAACTTTGGGTTATCTAACCTGCATCAACCAATCACCAAACCGTAATGAATTACTTACCCTCCGATTATCTCCCCATTTTGATTCAACTTGGTCTTGCGCTCGCTTTTATCGTGGGCACGATGCTCGTCACGCATGCCATCGGCCCTAAGCGTAACAGCAAACTGAAAGATGAAGCCTTTGAGTGTGGTATTGAGTCTCAGGGAGACGCCCGCACCCCCATATCCATCAAGTATTTTTTGGTCGCCATTTTATTCGTTTTGTTTGATGTAGAGGTCATTTTTATGTACCCTTGGGCGGTCAATTTTATCAAACTCGGCAGCGATGGCTTTGTCGAAATGATTCTGTTTATGGGACTGCTGTTAGCAGGTTTTTACTACATTATCCGCAAAGGAGTATTGGAGTGGGAAAAGTAAACTAAAACCATCAACAGTCGGAATCAGTTACTGAAATAAGACTTGTTCATTCAGGCCATCGGCTAGTGAAATAACGAAAGAAAAACATGACACAAGATATTAAAATAGTAGAAGCACCCGAAGGCTACGAAGGCTCGGGTTTCTTCGCCACCTCATTTGATAAAGTTGTGGGGTTGGCCCGCAGCCACTCGTTGTGGCCCCTGCCGTTTGCTACATCTTGCTGCGGCATCGAGTTTATGTCTACAATGGCATCTCGTTACGATTTGGCCCGTTTTGGGTCGGAGCGTCCGAGCTTTTCTCCGCGTCAGGCTGATATGCTGCTGGTAGCGGGAACCATCGCAAAAAAAATGGCCCCCATCCTGAAGCAGGTATATCTTCAGATGGCCGAACCTCGTTGGGTAATTGCCATCGGTGCCTGTGCATCTAGCGGCGGGATTTTTGATACCTACAGTGTATTGCAGGGGATTGACCGGGTTATTCCAGTTGATGTGTACGTTCCCGGCTGCCCGCCCCGCCCCGAACAAATTTTGGAAGGAATTATGCAGGTACGCGAGCTAACCCATAATGAGTCGCTTCGCCGTCGCAACGGGCCTGAATACCAAGCGTTGTTGGCCTCTTATAACATTCAGTAAAAAGTTAAACGTTATTCATTAACCATCTTAGGGTTAAGAATTAACATCTCAAGTAACTATGCTTACAAACCAATCTGTAGCCGAAGAAATCATCAGGAAATTTGGAGACGACGTGTTCGATTTTGAAGAGCCGTTTGGAATGCTTACTTTCAGTACAACGAGGGAACAAATTATCCCAATGTTGGAGTACTTAAAGGCGCACCCCCAATTTCAGGTAAATTTTCTCACCGACATAATGGCTATCCATTATCCTGACAAGGTTGGTCAGGAATTTTGTGTAGTTTACCATACGCATAGTTTCATTCACAACTTCCGAATCCGCATCAAAGTTTTTCTGGCGGAGGCCGATGTTCATATTCCAACGGCAACGGGCTTGTTTGCCTCTGCCAACTGGATGGAACGCGAAACGTATGATTTTTTCGGAATTTTGTTTGATGGGCACCCCAATCTAAAGCGCATTCTGAACATGGACGAAATGGATTATTTCCCAATGCGCAAAGAATATCCCCTCGAAGATCCAACGCGTGAAGATAAAATTGATGCTTTGTTTGGAAGATAACCTTTAAGACGTTTGACATTGAACATCGACGCTGCTCATCAACGTTTATTGTTCAACATCCTAAGTCCAAAAAAATGACAGAAACTGCAGTTGCCCCCAAAGATACCGCCGACCTCGCTCAAGGCGAAAAGGTACAATACGTCAACGAACTTACTACCCTTAACCTAGGCCCCACCCACCCAGCCACGCACGGTATTTTTCAGAACGTGCTGACCATGGATGGCGAAAAAATTGTGGCGGGTGAGCAAACCGTCGGGTACATCCACCGTGCATTTGAAAAAATAGCCGAGCGCCGACCGTTTTATCAGATTACCACCCTCACCGACCGCATGAATTATTGCTCCTCCCCCATCAACAACATGGGATGGCACATGACGGTCGAAAAACTCCTTAGTATTGAAGTACCCAAACGCGCCCAGTACATCCGGGTTATTATGATGGAATTGGCCCGTATCGCCGACCACATCGTTTGTAACGGTATTTTGGGCGTAGATACGGGGGCATTTACGGGCTTTCTGTACTTGTACGAAAAACGCGAAGATATTTATGAGATATACGAAGAAGTATGCGGTGCCCGCCTGACGACCAACATGGGGCGTGTGGGTGGTATGGAGCGCGATTTGAGCACTACTGCCATTCGTAAAATCAACGACTTCCTCAAAACATTTCCACCAGTTCTTAAAGAGTTTGAAAGGCTCTTTAACCGTAACCGTATTTTTATGGACCGTACCATCGGCGTGGGCGGAATTTCGGCCGAGCGAGCGATGAGCTACGGGTTTACGGGGCCCAACTTGCGGGCGGCGGGCGTGGATTATGACGTACGGGTAATGAGCCCTTATTCATCTTATGAAGATTTTGAATTTGATATTCCCGTAGGACAACACGGCGATACGTACGACCGATACATGGTTCGCAACGAAGAAATGTGGCAAAGTCTCCGCATTATTGAGCAAGCCATGAAAAACCTTCCCGAAGGGCCTTATTACGCCGACGCTCCTGAGTTCTATCTACCTCCCAAGAAGGAAGTATACCGCAGTATGGAAGCCCTCATCTATCACTTTAAAATCGTGATGGGCGAAATCGAAGCACCAGTCGGTGAAGTTTATCACGCCGTAGAAGGCGGCAACGGAGAGTTAGGTTTCTACCTCCTCAGCGACGGCGGCCGTACGCCTTACCGTTTGCATTTCCGTCGTCCATGCTTTATTTATTATCAGGCTTACCCTGAAATGTGTGTTGGCAGTACCATCTCCGACGCCATTGTCACCATGAGTAGTTTAAACGTGATTGCAGGAGAGCTGGATGCTTAATTGACTTAGAAAATGACCGATACCACCACCCCCATCACTTTTACCCCTGAGCGGCTTGCCAAAGCGCAGGAAATCATCGCTCGTTACCCTGCTGGTAAACAAAAATCCGCCCTTCTACCGTTGCTGCACCTTGCACAGGAACAATACGGTTGGGTTAGTTCTGACGTAATGGATTATGTTGCTGGTTTGCTTTCCATTTTACCGATTGAAGTATACGAAGTAGCTTCGTTCTATACAATGTTTCACCTTGACCCAGTTGGCAAACACGTGATAGAATATTGCCGTACAGGTCCTTGCTGCCTGATGGGCGGAGAAGATGTATATGGACACTTAAAGCAAAAGTTGGGCATTGAGACTGGTGAAACCACTCCCGACGGCAAGTTTACGCTCAAAGAAGTGGAGTGTCTGGCCGCGTGCGGTTGGGGGCCTGTTTTTCAGATTCGTGAAAAATATTACATGAATTTGACCAACGAAAAAGTGGATGAAATAATTGAAGAATTGAGTAAAGACTAACAGATTTTCTGAATCCTAATCATGGCAGTTAAAATTCTCACCGAACATATCAACGTCCCCGGTATCAACACCTTCGATGTCTATCGCAAAATGGGTGGTTATACCGCCGTTGAAAAGGCATTGAAAAAAATGACTCCCGAAGAAATTGTGGAGGAAGTCAAAAAATCGGGCGTACGCGGTCGCGGTGGCGCAGGATTCCCGATGGGGATGAAATGGAGCTTTTTGGCCAAACCCGAAGGTGTACCTCGCTACTTAGTCTGCAACGCCGACGAGTCGGAACCTGGAACGTTCAAAGACCATTATTTGATGCGCGAAATTCCCCACCTTTTGATTGAGGGAATGATCGTATCCAGCTTTGCTCTTGGGGCCAACAAGTCATTTATTTACGTGCGTGGCGAATTGATGTACGTAATTCAAATTCTCGAAAAAGCCATTGCTGAAGCAAAAGCAGCGGGCTTTTTAGGAAAAAACATACTAGGTTCGGGCTATGACCTTGAGTTGGTCGTGCAGCCTGGCGGCGGTGCCTACATCTGCGGCGAAGAAACTGCATTGTTGGAATCGCTGGAAGGCAAACGCGGGAATCCCCGCAATAAACCGCCGTTCCCAGCCGTAAAAGGACTTTATCAATCCCCCACTGTTGTTAACAACGTAGAATCCATTGCCAATACCCCTTGGATTGTCAACAATGGAGGTGAAGCTTACGCCTCTCTGGGAATTGGACGCAGTACAGGAACCAAACTTATCTCGGCCTCTGGCCACATCAATAAACCCGGTGTATACGAAATTCCGCTGGGAATTACGGTTGAAGATTTTATTTATGCCGACGAATGGTGCGGCGGAATTCGCCCAGGTCACCACTTAAAAGCGGTGATTGCGGGTGGTTCATCGGTGCCCATTTTACCCGCTAATCTTATTCTGAATCTTGCCAATGGCGATAAACGCCTGATGACCTATGAATCGTTGTCAGACGGCGGTTTTGCAACTGGTACCATGCTTGGTTCTGGGGGCTTTATTGCCATGGATGAAACCTCCTGCGTGGTTCGAAATACATGGACTTTTGCCCGTTTTTATCACCACGAATCCTGCGGACAATGCTCGCCTTGCCGCGAAGGAACGGGTTGGATGGACAAAGTGCTTGAGCGTATCGAACACGGTAAAGGAAACATGCACGACATTGATTTGTTAGTGGATGTGGCTAAAAAGATTGAAGGAAACACTATTTGTCCCCTTGGAGATGCCGCTGCATGGCCCGTTGCCTCCGCCATTCGTCACTTCCGTGATGAGTTTGAGTGGCACGTAAAGCATCCCCACGAAGCCACTCAGCCCGGAGCCGTTTATCGCGGAGCCATGGAATTAGTGTAACATTGACTCAAAAAGGAAGTTGACTAAAAATATGGAAAATACCGCACCCCAGTTGTTCAAAATTACATTCGACGGTATCGAAATCGAAGTGCCGCCAGGAACAACTATTATGCAGGCTGCTCGTCAGTTAGGGCCGCAGTACGCCCCCCCTGCCATGTGCTATTATGAGCCGCTTAAAGGAACAGGAGGCAAGTGCCGGGCTTGCTTGGTGAAAGTAACCGCAGGGTCAGCGAAAGACCCTCGCCCCATGCCTAAATTGGTACCTTCGTGTATCACCACCGTTCAGGATGGCATGGTAGTCGAAAACACAACCAACGAATCGGTGCTAGAAACACGTCGCGGAATCGTTGAATTTTTGTTGATTAACCACCCACTCGACTGTCCAGTTTGCGATCAGGCGGGCGAATGTCATTTACAGGATTTTGCTTTTGAGCACGGTCGCGTTACAACCCGATACGAAGAAGAACGCCGTACGTTTGAAAAACAGGACATCGGCCCTTATGTGCAGTTGCACATGACCCGCTGTATTCTGTGTTATCGTTGCGTATTTACGGCCGACCAGATTACCAACAAACGGGTGCATGGCGTATTGAATCGCGGCGACCACGCCGAAATCAGTACGTATATCGAGAAAGCCATCGACAACGATTTTTCAGGCAACGTGATTGACGTATGCCCTGTGGGCGCTTTGACCGATAAAACCTACCGTTTCAAAAGCCGCGTGTGGTTCAGCAAACCCGTTGAAGCGCATTGCGACTGCGAAAAATGCAGCGGAAATGTAACCCTTTGGTACCGAGGCGACGAAGTAATTCGGGTAACGGCCCGTAAAAATGAATGGGGTGAAGTAAAAGAATTCATCTGCAACACCTGTCGTTTTGAACGTAAGAAAACCAGCGATTGGACGATTGAAGGCCCCACCAAAATCTCGCGTCACTCGGTCATTATGGCCAATAAATACCGCGCAGATCTCAAAAAACCAGCGTTTGGTTTGAAAGTAGCCGAGGCCCAATACAAACAAATCGACGATTCTCGTCCGTATATTACTGATGGAACCACGATTCGAGAATTGAGTAAAGAAAATAACGCGAAAGCAAATCAGCGTTCACTCGCCGAGAATAATTAATTTTGAATTGACATTACGAGTTAGAAGAAAAGTGATTCTAACCTCCAACGTCCACTAACTATGACTATAGACGTCGCTCTTATCATTAAGGCAATTATTATATTGCTCATTTTTGGGATTACGCTTTTGATAGCGATGTACTCAACCTACGGGGAACGTAAGGTGGCGGCTTTCATGCAAGACCGTATCGGTCCCAACCGCGCGGGGCCGTTTGGGTTATTGCAACCGCTTGCCGATGCCGTTAAAATGTTTTTCAAGGAAGACTTCATCCCTTCACAAGCCAGCAAGTGGCTTTTTATTTTAGGCCCGTGTCTTTCGATGTTGACCGCTCTGATGACGAGCGCCGTTATTCCGTTTGGCGACAGCGTAAAATATGAGTCAGCACCCGGCAAAGTTTGGGACATTCCCGTGCAGGCAATTGACGTCAATATCGGTATCCTGTACGTTTTTGGCGTGGTTTCACTGGGTGTGTACGGAATTATGGTGGGCGGTTGGGCTTCCAACAATAAGTTTTCGTTGTTAGGGGCCATTCGTGCCGCATCCCAAAACATCAGCTACGAAATCTCGATGGGTTTGGCCATTATCGCCATTTTGATGATGACGGGTTCTCTTTCGATTCGCCACATTGTGGAGCAGCAGCACGGCGGCAATTGGAATATTTTCTACCAACCACTCGGCTTTATTATTTTTATCACTTGCGCTTTTGCGGAGTGTAACCGTACTCCTTTTGACTTACCAGAGTGCGAAACCGAGCTGATTGGTGGCTATCACACCGAGTACAGTTCGATGAAATTAGGCTTTTATCTTTTTGCCGAATACATCAACATGTTCGTTTCTTCGGCCATGATTTCCAGTCTTTACTTTGGTGGTTACAACTACCCCGGGATGGATTGGGTTCAGGCACAATTAACGAGCTCTTTGGGTGAAATAGCCGGACACAACGTGGGCACGCTCATCGGGACTTTGGTATTTTTTGCAAAATCATTGTTCTTCGTATTCTTTTACATGTGGGTACGCTGGACATTGCCACGTTTCCGTTATGACCAATTGATGAATTTGGGCTGGAAAGCACTTATTCCGCTGGCCATGATCAATATTGTTCTGACGGGAGGAGCTATTCTATTCCTGAAGCCGTTGATAATAAGTTTCTTAAAATAAATTTGGAAGATTTGACATTGGCATTCCAACGCCAAGGAGTCCAACGTCTTAAATCATAAAAATATGCAATTAACAAATCGTTCGAAGCAAGTCAGCAATAAGCAAATGACCTTTGCTGAGCGGATTTATCTGCCCGCTATCGCTACTGGTCTGGGGATTACGATAAAGCACTTTTTTCAGAAGAAAGTAACCATTCAATACCCAGAAGTGAAGCAGTTTCTCGGCCCAGTATTCCGTGGGCGTCACGTATTAAAGCGTGACGAACAAGGACGCGAACGTTGCACCGCCTGTGGATTGTGCGCCGTAGCCTGCCCTGCTGAAGCCATTTCGATGGTAGCCGCTGAGCGCGAAAAGGGAGAAGAAAAACTCTATCGTGAAGAAAAATACGCCGCTGTGTATGAAATCAACATGCTACGCTGTATTTTCTGCGGTTTGTGCGAAGAAGCCTGTCCTAAGCAAGCGATTTACCTACGCCACGATGAATTTGTACCCGTATTTACCGAGCGTGACCAGGTGATTTGGGGCAAAGATTTATTGGCCGAAAACATGAACAACCGCTATCTGCGCAAAGCATGGACCAAAGAAGAAGCACGGGAGCAAGATTTGAAAGGTGTAGAGGCTGAACCAAGAACCCAAATGTAATTTTTAAAGATTGGGAAAATTTGAAAATTTATTGGACAAAATCCTTCGTGGATTAGCTGACAATAATATTGATTTCCAAGAGCTTTGTCGACTGTTAGTGCGCTTTGGCTTCGATGAACGCATAAAAGGGAGCCACCATATATTTTCAAAAGAAGGTGTTGAAGAAATTATTAATTTGCAATCTGCTTCGGCTGGAAAAGCAAAAGGCTACCAAGTCAAGCAGGTAAGAAGTATAATTTTAAAATACCGATTGTTAAGCCCAAAAGAAAATGAATAACCCCAAATACGAGATTATCATTTATTGGAGCCAAAATGACGAAGCTTTTATTGCTGAAGTCCCCGAGCTTCCGGGCTGTATAGCTGACGGGCAAACCTACAAAGAAGCATTAGAAAACGCTGAAATAATCATTAGTGAATGGCTCGAAACAGCCATTGAGCTGGGACGTAACATTCCCGAACCTAAAGGTAAATTAATATACGCTTAACACAAATTGGTTGATAAACCGATACTGAATTAATTATGGATTTTTCCGGCTTTTTAAATAATCTTACGCCTGCAACAGGCTTTTTTTACTTCCTGTCATTTTTGACAATACTGACGGGTTTGATGGTGGTTTTATCCAAAAATCCCATCCATAGCGTGTTGTATCTGATTGCAACATTCTTTTGTTTATCAGGACATTATGTACTTTTGAACGCCCAATTTCTGGCAGCGGTCAATATTATCGTTTACGCAGGTGCCATCATGGTATTGTTCCTGTTCGTCATCATGTTCCTGAACCTCAAACAGGAAGACGAAGAATCAAAAACCAACTTGACCAAAATTGCCGCGATGGTAACGGGCGGGACCCTGTTTTTGATTTTTGTAGCCGTTTTTCGCAAAACACAATTCGGTGCTTTCAATGCGTATAGCTTCGACTCGCAAGTGGGGATGGTGGAAAGCCTCGGTGAGGTTTTATACAAAGATTATTTACTTCCTTTTGAATTGGCCTCTATTTTATTTTTAGTTGCCATGATTGGCGCCGTGATGCTAGGGCGTCGCGAAGCAGGTGACCGCCACTTCTAGGAATCGAATTGATTCAAATCAAACTCCCCCAAAGAGCTTCTTCGGGGGAGTTTGATTTTTAGACCTATCCACAAAATGACGTTTATGCCGTCAATTCAAAAACGGTAATTTCCTTTTCTTCCCCGTTGATAATAATCGAAACCTGGTGGATTCCGGGGTAAAATTTTCGGGTAGTAATGGGCACAAATTTTTGTTTTCTTCTAATGGTCGCCCGTTCGGCGGGTGCGTATTCTCGCTCACTTATTTTAAATACTTTTTTCGACAGTTGGCCATTTTGCTTTTGGTAATAAATCGCATATTCCAAGCGCACCGTGTGATGACTTTCATTTTGGTTGATAATCGAAAACGTAAATTCCAAACTATCCCCAATGGCGATTTTAGGGGCTAAAATCGAAAAGTTTTCTACATGAACCTGCTCACTCACCAAGTTATACAGGGCCAATACGTCGCGGTGGCCTTGTTTTAGCAATGTACGACAAGCGTGTTTGATAATGGCATCCGTTTCTTTCGTTTTGCCTTTCCATGCATTGGCCACCTTCAGTACCAAATCGGGGTGGTCTTTTGAAATATCGTTCAAATGATTGGCCACACTGCGGCGCACCCATTCAGAAGGGTCATTTTTTAGATGTTCAAGCAAAAGTATGCATGGAGTAGGGTCTTTTTTTAGTGCAGGAATCGCCATCGCCCAAGGCAAACGTGGGCGGCTGCCTTCACTGGCCAACCGCCGTACTTTATGACTTTTGTGCAATGCCCACTGGTGCATTTGATTCATCATTTTGTCGCCATACCTCAACAAAAACGGCCTGACGGCAAACTCACAACTGACAAATTGGGTCACAAATTCAATCGCTTTTACCGAATTTTCGTAGTCTTCCAATCCATAGGTTTCGATGTAATCTGGGAAAAAGATGTACGCCAAGCTATCTTCTTTTTCTTTATTTTGACGAATTTGAGTGATAATCTTTTCAATCAACACAGCAGCCTCCCTAAATTCTGTCGGCAGAAAATGATGCAGTACCCGTGTGGTATGCCTCATGCGGTCTTTTAGCTCTTTTTGCGCAAATTCCGCATCGAAAATCAGCTCAAGAAAGCGCTGCTTGTCAAAATCGGGAATGGTTTTGGCCAGCGTTTCCGCAAATGTGTTATAAAAATCAGGAGAGTAAATGTCTTTTAATGCACTCATGGCTGTTGGTTTATCTTTACACGAAAACAGTTTATTTGATTGCAAAAATAAACCCTCCTGATGACAACCCTATGGCAGTAGGTTTTAAGCAATTGCCGCCCTCTCCCGCAGTTTTTGAGTGGGACGGAAACGTTCACCGTACGTATCGGCTAAGCGGTCGAGGGTACATACGAAGGTTTTAATGCCTACAAAATCTACAAAAGAGAGCGTACCGCCCGTATAAGGTGGAAAACCCCACGCTAAAATGGAGCCTAAATCAGCATCTAATTTGGTACGAATGACCCCTTCTTCATAACAACGAACGGTTTCAAGCGCCTGACGATACAACAAACGCGTTTTGACTTCTTCCAACGAAGGTTGTTGCGACGCCACGGGAAACAAGTCCGCAAGCCCAGACCAAAGCTGTTTTGGGGCGCCTTCTGGGTATTCATAAAAACCCGCCTTGGCTTTTTTACCCAAACGTCCCATCTCTGTAAATTGCTTACCGATTTGGTAGCTCGTATCTGTATCGGCCAATACCCCGTCTTTCACCGCTTGTCCCGAGATTTTATACACTAAATCCAACGCCACCTCATCCGTCACGGCCAAGGGGCCCACGGGCATTCCTGCCAACTTACCCGCATTTTCAATCAATACAGGGTTCACCCCGTCTTTGAGTAATTCCATGCCTTCCGACGTATAGGTTCCAAAACACCGCGAAGTATAAAATCCTCGTGAGTCGTTGACCACAATGGGCGTTTTTCTGATTTTGCGGGTAAAATCCACCGCCACGGCCAAGGCATAATCGGAGGTTTCTTTCCCAACAATCAACTCTACCAACATCATTTTATCAACGGGTGAGAAAAAATGAATTCCTACAAAATTTTTAGGATTTGCCGAGGCTTTAGCCAAGCCTGAAATGGGCAAAGTAGAAGTATTAGAACCAAAAACACCGCCTTGTGCCAACATCGGTTCGGCTTCTTTGGTGACGGTGGCTTTTAAGTCTCGATTTTCAAAAACGGCCTCAATAATCAACTCACTACCTTGCAAATCAGCCACATTGGCTGTAGGTTTGATGAGGTTCAGGATTCCTTCGGCCTTGAGGCTATCCATTTTCCCGCGTTCAATGGCTTTTTTCAGCAACGCCCGCGAATAGTCTTTGCCTTTTTCGGCCGCTTCGAGGCTTACATCTTTCAGCACGACTTCAATGCCCGCCACCGCACTTACGTAGGCGATGCCCGCGCCCATCATTCCCGCTCCCAAAATACCAAGTTTCTTAACATCCGTCTTTGGAATTTCCTTCGGACGACTGGCTCCTTTATTGGCTTCGTTCAGGCCCAGAAACATGGTCCGAATCAAATTCCCTGCTACTTTGGAGGTGGCTACCTGCACAAAATGCCGCGATTCAATCACAATTCCACGGTCTATATTGACCAATAATCCTTCGTACACGCACGACATAATGTGCTGCGTTGACGGGTAATTGCCCTTGGATTTGTCCATCATCATGGCCGTACCCACTGTGAAGGTTTGCATTCCTACGGGGCTTAAAACCGCGCCATTGGGTACTTTATAATTGTCTTTTGCCTGAATTTTACCCGTTTTCTTGTTAACTTCATCCCATGGTTTTACGGGTTTAGGGTTTGATATAATCCAAGCCTCTGCTTTTTCGAGCATTTCTTCGCGAGTTCTAGCAATCGCATCAACGATACCCAACCCCAATGCTTCTTTGGGCGTCAGCTCTTTGCCTTCCAACATCAACGGCAGCGCCGCCTGCATCCCGATCATACGCGGCAACCGCTGCGTACCGCCACCACCCGGCAATAGCCCTACTTTCACTTCAGGCAAGCCTAGTTTGGTTTTGGGATTATCCAACGCCACCCGATAATGGCACGCCAGACAGATTTCCAGTCCTCCACCCAAAGCGGTACCATTGATGGCCGCCACCACGGGTTTGCCATTGGTTTCGATTTTGCGAAAAAGTTGATTAAGCTCTACCGATATTTTCAGGATTTCGGCAGGATTTTCGTTCTGATTCCGTAAAATCATTTTCAAATCCGCTCCTGCCACAAATTCGGGCTTGTCGGAAGTGATAATAATGCCCCGAACGTCGGCATCACCGTACGCTTTTTCCAACGCCGCCCCAAAGGCAGGCACCGATTCGTCGTTCAAGACGTTCATGGGCAAGCTGGTCATGTTCCAGCTCAGGATTGCTATGTTGTTACTGATTGTGTAGTTGATGGTCATAATGTTGTAAATTAACCTCGTTTTGAGGATAAGGGGGTCAAGGGATGAGGTTACACCATTTCAAAAATCGTCGCAATTCCCATTCCTCCGCCAATACACAGCGTTGAAAGGCCGAATTGCTTGCCCGAACGTTCCAGTTCGTCAATGAGTGTAGCCGAAATAATCGCGCCTGTCGCGCCCAGCGGGTGACCCAAGGCAATAGCGCCCCCGTTAACGTTGACTTTATCATGGTCAACGCCCAATTGTTCCATAAAAAAGAGTGGAATGGCGGCAAAAGCTTCGTTTACTTCAAACAAATCAATATCAGAAATGCTCATTCCTGCTTTTTTAAGCACTTTTTGGGTTGCAGGTACGGGGCCCGTGAGCATGATAGTAGGCTCCGAGCCGATGATGGCAAATGCCTTGATTTTTGCGCGAGGTTTTAGACCTAATTTTTCACCGATTTCTTTAGAGCCTATCAACAAACCCGCCGCTCCGTCGACGATTTGGGAAGAATTACCAGCATGGTGAACGTGGTTGATTTTATCAACTTCGGCGTATTTCATCAGTGCCAAAGCATCTAAACCCATGCTGCCCATCATTTCAAAAGCGGGCTTTAGGTTTCCGAGCGATTCTACGGTTGTTCCCGGACGCACGCCTTCGTCGCGGTCGAGCAGGGTAATGCCGAGTTCATCTTTATAAGGAACCAATGATTTCGCAAAGCGATTTTCTTTTTGTGCATCCGTCGCTCTGCGGTACGATTCGGCCGCAAACCTGTCTAGATCCGTACGTGAGTAACCATATTTAGTGGCGATTAAATCGGCCGAAATACCTTGCGGAACAATATTATGGCGCGCTACAATCTGAGGATTCATAAATAAAGCACCCCCGTCGGTGCCCATCGGTACGCGGCTCATGGACTCCACGCCGCCCGCCACAATCATATCTACCTGACCCGACATCACGTAAGCAGCGGCTTGGTTAATGGCCTCTAATCCCGACGAGCAAAAGCGATTCAGCTGCACGCCCGCCACACTTTCGGCGTAGCCTGCTTCAATGACGGCCGTACGGGCTATGTCGGCCCCTTGTTCGCCCACGGGCGTTACACAGCCCATAATCACATCATCTACATAACTGGTATCCAATTGATTACGCTGCTGTATTTCTTTCAAAACGGAAGTGAGCAATTGAATCGGTTGCACTTCGTGCAGCGACCCGTCCGACTTGCCGCGTCCGCGCGGGGTTCTGACGGCGTCATAAATAAATGCTTCGGCCATGGGGGTTTCAGTCGTTTAAAATTAGAAAGAGGATAGCACACAATACTCTGCCTGCATACTATTAAAAACAAAAATACTGCGCATTTTGATAAAATCAAGGCGAAGTAACTGAAAAGAAGAAAAGGCGTTATCCTATGAATATTTTCTTGAGGGCGCCCCACAAAGCACGTTTGTTTTTATCGTCGGTCTGGACAATATCCAACGACTCGGCCAACAAAAAGTTGACGCCCGAAATGCGTTTGGGGTCGTAGCGGTTCATCATTATTTCGAGGTTTATGTTGATAAACGGCACCCCAAAAGAAATAAAATGATGCACTGTTTTATTTTGCAGCAACGGCCGAAAATCCATTTGTTTTGCCCCTGCCAGATTGAGAATGTCCACACCTTCGAGGTTCAAATTGACCGCTTTCAGTACTTTTTCCAGAAAAATCGTATTACCAGCCGACATAGTCGGGGCTTCATCTACCAAAATAAGAATCTGATGATTGAGCGTCGGCAAAGGAACTGAAGTTGAAGCAGGCGGAGCAATCACCTTAGGAACTGAAACTGGAGCAAGTGGAACGGCAGACTCCTCCACGGCAATCACGGAAGAAGGAGACATTTCTTCCACGGATTCATTAACGGCAGTCTCCCCGTGTACCCGGTATAGGGTTTCGTTCTGATAAAGTAATTGATAAAACGACTTGCTCATGCTGCAAAGCTAAAAAGACTTGGGTAAAACTTCACCTGAAGGTTAATATTTAGTCACCAAATGTCCGCTAAATGTACACATTAAAGCCCCCATTTTTAGGTACTGGGCACCCGCAATATCTTCAAAAACAGCCACTTTTACTTTGTCGCCAGCCACCAATTTTAAATCACGACTTATCTGAAGAATGAAATTAGAATTTGCCACGGGAATATAGCTCGCTTGAGTTGCCACGGCATTATTAACCAACAATTGAATAATCGCAAAATTACTGCTAATGATTGTTGCCCCTGAAATATTCAACGATACGTACGCGTCAAAATGATAAATACCATCAAAAGGGGCTATAAATGTGTTAGGGTCTACTCCAGCTGCGGCTAAATTGAAGTTATTCCCAATGTCGTAAGATTCTGTTGTAAAGGGGACAATCGTGGTTCCACTGGTTTCTATGTTTAGCCCACCAATATTGGCAACTCCAAACGCTGGCGCATTCTGCGGCCCTGCTACTTCGGTGTTTATCCAAGCGGTTCCATTGCAATAATACATTTTATTGTCGGTGGTGTTGTAAACCATTCTTCCTTTGGTCGACGCCGAGCAACTTGGAAGTGAGGTTACTCGGGGCAAATCCAGTGCAGCGGGATCGATGGTAATTGATTGAGCAAATACTGAGCCGATAAACAGCAGCAAACAAACTGTAAGAATAGTAGTAGCTTTCATGGCGTTATGTTGAGTTTAAAGAAATGTTTCTTCAAACATAAAACCACTTAAAATCCACCACAAAAACTTCAAATTAAAGAGGAAGAATTATGAATTAAAACGTAGCAAATAGCGGGTTAGCCGTTGGCATTTACAGACAAAAACTTTAGTGATGAGATGGTCAGACGACCTGGTATTCCCATTCCCATACCTCGCCATCCTCTTCATCCCACACCGTACCAAGACATCTAAAACCGTTTTTCCGTAACACTTTCGTTGAAAAATTTTCTTCAGGCAATGTTCGGGCTGTAACAATAACCGACGGGTTTGTTTGAAGTGAAATCAGCACCAATTGTCGGCACATTTCAGAAGCAAAGCCTTGTTTTTGGTAGGAAAGGAATGTTCCATAGGCAATTTCTACTTTACCATTTTTCGG
The DNA here is from genome assembly GCF_003325355.1 of Runella rosea. GTDB lineage: Bacteria > Bacteroidota > Bacteroidia > Cytophagales > Spirosomataceae > Runella > Runella rosea. Next base: position 6,364,085 of record NZ_CP030850.1, on the reverse strand, counting down.
AGCACCTTTAAAGGCACAACTCCCTACCAATTTCCCATCTTGTTGGGCATAATAGCCAATCCAAGGAGGTGTATAGCCGATTCGGTTAAAGAAATCGATTGTGAACTCAATGGTCTCCCCACAGTCAGGATGGTCTGAGAAGTCTTGATTTTCTTCTTTCGTTTTTTTTATTGGCAACAACTCCATAGCCTTTTGATTTTCAATAACTTGTCTCATCCAGTTTTACTTTACCTCGAAAGGTCCAAAACACAAACGAAGTATAAACACCCACCAACGGTACCCCAATGGCCGCAAAGGTGAGCATGATTTTAAGGGATTTTTCGGTAGACGAACCATTATAAACCGTAATGTGCAGGTCGGGGTCAATCGTCGACAAAATGATATTTGGAAAAAGTCCAACCGCCACCAAAATTATCAGCATAGCCGTCACAAATGCCGACGAAAGAAAGGCAAAAAAGTACTTCCGGTAAGCAATCTGGCGGGTAATGTTGGCCACTGCCAAAATTGCCAACACCGGAAAGGCAAACATATAAGGCACTTCTTTGTAGCGCGTAATCATGTGTGGAATGTACAGCAACGTAGCCAACGATGTAATGGCAAACATCAGCACGAAGAAAATGGTGGTATTTTTGACCAAAATCGTGAGTTTGGCGTACAAGCGATTCTCGGTTTTCATTACCAAATAAATGGCTCCGTGCATCATAAACAACGCCAGCGTCGTGACCGCCACCAACAACGCATACGGATTAAACAAATCGAGTAAAGTGCCTTGGTAAGCGTAGTTTTGGTCAATCGCAATTCCCTGAATCACATTTCCCAAGACTAATCCCAACGCCAGCGCCAACAGAATGCTGGATATACTATAGGATACATCCCAAAGCCTACGCCACCAGTGCATAGGCTCTTTGGAACGAAATTCAATGGAAATAGCCCTGAAAATAAGCATTACCAAAAACACCATAAACAGTTCGTACAGCGCCGACAAGATGGTGGCGTAAACTACCGGAAAGCCCGCAAAAAGCGCTCCACCGCCGATCACCAACCACACTTCGTTGCCATCCCACACGGGCCCGATGGCATTGAGCGCGATGCGTCGACTTTCTTCTTTCTTAAAAAACAGGTGCAAAGCCCCCGCCCCGAGGTCAAAACCATCCAGAATAGCGTAACCGCTAAACACCGCACCGATGACCAAAAACCACCAAGTGGGCAAATCAAGACCGAGTATTGTTTCCATCAGTTTAAAATCGGGTTATCACGTTTGGAAGAATCAGGTATAGCTTCGGAGTGAGTATCGACGGGGCCGTGCTTAATTTTTTTGTTCAATAAATACAAAAACAAGACAAACAAAAGCGTGTAAACCAAGGTAAACATAATCAAAGAGAACAACACCTGCTCCGTTTTGAGGGACTGCGACAGCGCATCTGACGTACGCAACAAACCGTACACCACCCACGGTTGCCGCCCGATTTCGGCCGAATACCAACCGACCTGATTAGCGATTTGGGGCAACAGCACCGACCATGCAAATATCTGAAGCAGCCATTTTTGTTCGAACAATTTCCCCTTCCACCATAAAAAAACCGCCAATACTGAAAGACCAATCAATGCCATTCCGATGGCAACCATCAAGTGATAGGTCTGAAAAACGACATTAACCGCGCGGGAGGAAGGGCGGTCCTCTTTGGGAAAAGCGTCTAATCCTTTTACGGGCGTTGTAAAATCTTGATGAAGCAGAAAAGACAAACCTCCAGGGATTTTTAAACCCGTTATTTCTCGTTTGTCGGCGTTGGTCCAGCCCATCAGGTACATATCTGCCACGGCCGATGAATCATAATGTCCTTCAAAAGCAGCCAGTTTTGCAGGTTGGTGTTTGGCCACACCGTCGGCCGAGCGGTGGCCCGTAAACAATTGCATCAACGAAGCAACGGTGGCCACCGTCAGGGCGATTTTAAACCCTGCTTTGGCAATTTCGAGGTGGCGTTTTCGTAAAATATAATACGCGTTGACACTCAAAACCAAAAACGAACCCGCCAAAAAAGAGCCGATAATAACGTGCGAAAGGCGGTCTACGCTGGAAGGATTGAAGACCATTTCCCAAAAATCCGTGATGACGGCCCGCGCTTTCATGCCCTCTCCTTCGATACGATACCCTGCCGGCGTTTGTTGCCAAGAGTTGGCCACCACAATCCAAATAGCCGAAAACATTGACCCTAAAGCCACCATAATTGTTGAAAAAAAATGCACCCTTGGGCTTACACGATTCCAACCGAAAAGCAGAATTCCTAAAAAACCCGATTCGAGCGCAAAGGCAAAAATCCCTTCGGCCGCCAACGCGCTACCGAATATATCACCAACGTAGCGTGAATACACGGCCCAATTGGTGCCGAATTCAAATTCCATGACGATGCCCGTGGCGACACCGATTCCGAAAATCAAGGCAAAAATCTTAATCCAGAAGCGGGTCATTTGTTCGTAGATTTGTTTGCCAGTGCGGAGGTACATTCCTTCCATAATGACCAGAACAACACCTAAACCAATGCTCAGCGGAGGGTAGATATAATGGAAAGCAATGGTGAAAGCAAACTGTATGCGAGAGAGAATTTCTGTGTTCATAAGCGTGCTGTAAGTAACACTTAAAAGTACAACAAAAAGCCGCAGGCTGAACCAACCGGCGGCTTTTTGTGCGTCATAAACACGCTTGATTTATTATACGTACCGATTTTTGGGGGAGTTTATTTTGCCCTCTTTTTTACTTCATCCAAAATGGCATCAAGCGCGTTGCGGTCATACACTTCTCCCCGCAGAATCACCGTGTTAATCGCCTGAGTTGCTTCGATTTTCTCCAAAGGGTTTTGATTCAACAACACAATATCAGCACTTTTTCCTGCCGCAATATTCCCGTACTCTGGTTTGTTCAAAAATGTAGGACCTGGTATAATCGCCGATTGCAACGCCTGCAACGGTGTCAAGCCCGCTTTGACATAATGCTCCAGTTCTTTGTGCAATCCCAATCCCGGATACACGTACGAATTCAGAAAACCCGCATCTGTGCCCGCAATAATGGTCACGCCTGCTTTCAGGAGCAAAGGCAACAAAGAAGTCGTTTTAAAATATATCTCATGACGCTCCGTAATGGCATCGGGGCTATCCTGTGCCGCCCGCGTGACGCGCCACTCGTAGGTTTTCTTGAGTCCTTTGCCAATGTATTGCAGATACGCATCGTTTTGGTGATTATCTTGGTCCAGAAACGCGGTGCTTTGACTAATACTCAGGGTAGGAACCACAGCAGTGCCGTTTTTGGCCATGCGTCGATATACCTCCATGGCGGTATTTTCGTCAAAGCTCTGTAAAGCCATCGGAAGCGCCACGCGGTAAGCCAATTTTCCCGCCATTACTTTTTCCGAAATCTCTTTGTCGCGCGTGGAGCCTGCCTTCAAAACGTAACTCATGTGTTCTACCGAGCCTAACCCTGCCGCCGACACTTCGTCCATCGTCAACGCAAATGGTACGTGACCAGAGGTTTTAATGCCTCTTTTTTTGGCTTCGGCCAAAATATAGAGGTAAATCTCGGGCTTGATGGCGTTGTCAGTGATTTTGATAAAATTCACTTTCATTTTTTGCAGCGAATCCAGACTTTTATTCACTTCCTCTTTGCTACTGACTTCAATGTCGCCAATCCACGTCGACTTATAGCCTTCCAACTTCGGTCCAGAAGTAAACAATGTGGGGCCGAAAAGCGTACCATCGGCAATTTCTTTGCGCCATTGCAAAACACTCGGGCTCAAATCGGCTGCGGCATCTCGCACCGCCGTAATGCCGTGTGCTACGTACAGAGGTAACAAGTTTTTATTTTCTTGAATGAGCGTATCCCCTCCTCCAAAATGCACATGCATGTCCCAAAGACCTGGAATAATGAACTTGCCCGTGGCATCAATTACCTTTTTCGCCTGAAAATTCTTGGCCTGTGCTTCATCAAAAACCCCTACGATTTCCTTGCCTTTCACCACAATGATTTTCTTGGTAAGGAGTTTGCCCGTCTGAACTTCAATCAGGTTACCCGATTTAATCAGTACATCAACGGGTCTTTTTTGAGCAAAGCATAACAGAACGCAGTTTGCTAAAATGTGCGTTAACAGCAGTATTTTTTTCATAATAAAATGATTATCACGCTTTTTTTAAATCCACCGTCTTGGTTGGGTCAATTTTGAACCACAACAACGCGGCAACAAACAGACATCCCGAAATCAGGTACAATGGAATATTGAAGTTTTTGGTGCTTTCTACCACCGAGCCAAAAATAATGGTGATGAAAAAACCGCCCATTTGCCCCGCAAAGTTCATCGAACCCGCTACCGTTCCTGCATTACGTTTGCCAATATCGACACAGACCGCGAAGGAAACAGGCAACGCCAAATCTTTGGTCAATACACAAATGGCCAATAAATAACCCGCCAATTGATTATCCGGTGTAAGCCCAGCCGCCAGAAAGAAAATACTTGACAAGCCCAAACCCGTGATGGCAACGGCACGGCGCCCGATTTTTAGTCCGTATTTTTTGGTTAAAAAATCGCTCATCAATCCCCCCGCTACGCAACCAATGGCCCCCAAAAAGTACGACAGTGAAATAAAATTCTTGGATTGGTCTTCGGTCATGCCGCGCCCTTCCTGAAAATAAGTAGACGACCAATTGGTGAAGAAATACGCACCGTAAAAAAACAAATGACACATGAGCATCAGCGCCCAAATATCCGGATTGAGAATGATGGTTTTCCACGGAATGGCGTGGTCGGCGCGTTTGATATTACGGCCAGTCTCAATTTCTTCTACTTCTTCCGCCGAAATGCCTTCTTTCTCGGCAGGTTCGTCGCGAAACCAAGCGTACCAAGCCAACGCCCAAACCGCACCTACAACTCCCAACACCACAAACGACCAGCGCCAGCCCACTGCATGAACGAGCGGAATCACCAACAATGGCGTCAGCGCTCCACCGATGCGCCCAGCCGCCCAAATCACCGATTGTGCGCGACCGATTTCAACGGCGGGAAACCACCGCGAAATGGCAATCGTAGCGTTGGGATATGCCCCAGCTTCGCCCACGCCAAACAAAAAGCGCACCACGAGCAGGTAAATAAAACTGAAAGCGGTGCCTGTCAGGGCCGTAAAACCCGACCACCACAACACCACCCGAGTCAACACGCGACGGGGGCCGATGGAATCACCCATGGCCCCCGTCGGGATTTCAAACAAAGCATAAGCCAACGAAAATGCGCCCAAAATCCAGCCAAATTCTTCATTGTTTAAGCCTAAATCAGCTTTTACGTACTTACTGACCACGTTCATACAAACGCGGTCAAGAAAGGTAATAATCGAAAGTGCAAACAAAAAAGCTAAGGCACGGTAGCGATATTTCATTCGTTAGGAGGGGTGAGATTACAGAGGTTAGCGGTCAATGAGCCGAGCAAGTGTAAAATCATTATGGCGCTAATTCGGTCCACTCCGCTACTTTTATCTTGGCAATAAAACGTGCCGGCTGACCAGAAACTAATTGAAATACGGCCGCATCGCCCCAGTTAAGATCTGCCAGCGGCGCGGGCGATGGCAATATCCCCGTAAATCCTGTATGCCCTACCAACACCGCATTATTAGCATCTATGGACTGACTGTCAACCAGTTTTATCATATTTTCATACCGCTTCGCTTCATCATATACATAATAGGTCAACTCTTTGGTTTGCTGCGTGGGCACCCCTAGGCCCATCAAGTCGGCAGTGGTAAAGCACCGGCAAAACTCGCTAGAAAACACCCTGCTAACGGGTATTTCAAGATTTTTCAATGCTTTACCCGTAGCTTCCGCCTCTTTTTTGCCCAACTCGTTGAGTTGACGAGCCAGTTTTGAATCACAAGATTTCCACCAATTCGCCACTGTGGAGTTGGTTTGGTCAGACCCAACATCCGCCGCAGCGTGTCGAAATACCAATACATACCCTCCTTTTTGCAAGGGCCGTAGCACATCGGCACGCGGCGTAACGATTACTTTTATCACCAAGCTATCGTTGGCATTGTCTTCACTTTTGACCGTAATTCTCTGCGCTCCTACCAAACTCGGCGCGGTATAAACCAAAGAATCCTGAACCGTTTGCGTAGCTGTACCCGCCGTTGTTTTCCACGTTACACGCTGATTAAACTTAATACGAAGGCTACCCGACGGCAAAACGAGGGCTGTTTTGCCATCAAACCCAAACGCTTGCAGCGGCAAAACTGTGTCTTCCTTTTTACAGGCAACGATGCAAACCGTCAACACCAACGATGATAATAACCACAGTTTTTGATTTATCCCCTGCCTCATGATATATTTAAGATTTTGTAGGCTCGTTACAAACGCACGATTTCTGCCCCAATGGCATTCAAGCGCGTATCAATGTTTTGATAACCACGGTCTATTTGCTCAATATTATCAATAATGCTCACTCCCTGCGCCGACATGGCGGCAATCAACAACGATACCCCCGCCCGAATATCAGGAGAAGTCATGCGAATACCTCGAAGTTGCGTGGCTCTGTTCAGCCCCACGACCGTAGCGCGGTGCGGGTCGCAAAGGATAATCTGAGCGCCCATTTCGATGAGTTTATCGACGAAAAACAGGCGACTTTCAAACATTTTTTGGTGAATCAATACCGTTCCCTTGGCCTGAATAGCCGTTACCAGGACAATACTTAATAAATCTGGGGTGAAGCCTGGCCAAGGCGCATCTGCCACCACCAACATAGACCCGTCGATAAACGATTCGACTTCGTAATGGTCTTGCGCAGGAATAAAAATATCGTCGCCGCGAAACTCCATCTGGATTCCGAGTTTTTGAAAAACGCCAGGAATGACGCCCAAATCAGGAATGGAGCAATTTTTGATGGTCAATTCGCTCTTTGTCATGGCGGCCATACCGATAAACGATCCGATTTCAATCATGTCGGGGAGCATGGTATGCTCCGTACCATTCAATGATGATACCCCGTCAATGGTCAATAAATTTGACCCTACGCCGCTGATTTTTGCCCCCATGCGGTTGAGCATCTTGCACAATTGCTGAAGGTACGGCTCACAAGCTGCGTTATAAATCGTGGTGATACCTTCGGCCATGACCGCCGCCATCAGGATATTGGCTGTACCCGTTACGGAGGCTTCGTCAAGAAGCATATAGGTGCCGTGCAGTCCGCTGGCGTCTACCTGATAAAAACCGCCATCGTTAGGGTCGTAATCAAATTTTGCGCCCAAGCGTTCAAAGCCTAAAAAGTGCGTATCCAAGCGCCGACGACCGATTTTATCACCACCCGGACGCGGAATACGGCCTTTTTTGAAACGTGCCAACATCGGTCCCAACAACATCACCGAACCCCGCAGGGCCGCCGCTTTTTGGCGGTACATTTCGGTTTCCATGAATTCGAGATGCACGTCAGAGGCTTCGAATCGAATGGAGCTGTTGCTCAAACGGGTACGTTTTACGCCCAAATCACCCAATAAATCAATGAGTTGATTGACATCGCGAATATTGGGAATATTATGAATCGTAACAGGTTCTTTCGTCAACAACACTGCACAAAGTATCTGCAGTGCTTCGTTTTTGGCACCTTGCGGGGTGATTTCACCTTTCATCTGACGACCGCCTGCTATTTTGAATGAAGCCATATTGGGGGACTTGCGTTAGGAATTAAAGAGGATTCGTTAATTATTATTTGTTTTGTGCAAAGCTATCAATTTTTGAAAAAAGATAGCAAAAAAACACGCTCTATGATTCCTGTATTGCACCGCTATTTTATTGTCAACAAACCCTACGATATGCACTCCCAATTTACGGGCGTGGAAGGTCGGCCCATGCTAGGCGATTTAGGCTATCCTTTTCCCGAAGGCACCCATTGCATCGGGCGGCTCGACCACAACTCTGAGGGTTTATTGATTTTAACGACCAACAAAAAAATTACTCACCTGCTCTTTAAAGGCAAAAAACCGCACCGACGAACTTATTTATTGCAGGTGTATCGGGAAGTAAAACCCGAAACGCTGGAAGAACTCAAAAACGGGGTAGTGATTCGGGTCAAAGACAACGGAATCTACAAAACCGCTCCCTGTGAAGCGAAAATCATTGAAAAACCTGCCAATTTGTTTCAAAGCGGCTGGGAATACCCAGACAACATTCCGCACACGTGGCTCTTGATGACCCTGACGGAAGGCAAATTTCGTCAAATCCGCAAAATGATGACCGCCGTAAAGCACCGCTGTCTGCGCCTGATTCGGATCTCAATCGAAAACTTAGCCCTCGACACCCTCCAGCCTGGTGAAGTACAAGAAATTCCCGAAGTGGAGTTTTTTGAGCGGGTTTTCGGGAAAGAATAAAAAAGACGCGCAAATAGGCTTTATGTGGCCATTTATACCCTTTTGAGCGTTCAAAACCCCAAGTAGCAGAGCGTTCTACCTACTTATTTCAGTAGTTGAAGCTGATTGGTATAGTTCCTACTTTTGAACCAAACCAATTACTTCGATGAAAAAGCTTATACTCTACGCTTGTATGTTGATAAGTTCAACGGTTTATTCTCAAATAAACATCATTCAAAAAACCAATGCAGGAATTACCATCAGCCCAAACGGCATTAGGGGTAGCCTGCCACTAAGTACCGCCGAAGATTCTACCAATATTTCGATGGGTGAAAATGCGCTGAAAAACAATATAAATTCAAAAAGAAACATTGCCATCGGTAAAGACGCCCTGATGACGTATTCCAAAGCCTTCAACTCCACCGATTTATTGAATTCATCGCAGTTGGCCATTGGTTTTGAAGCCCTTCGCAACTACAACACCACCAGTACAGCGCTCAATATCGCCATCGGTACGCGCGCTATGGGCGGCATCACGCAAGACGGCGGCAGCGTGGCAATCGGGCATTTTTCGATGGAAAACAACCGGGGCGGCGGCACCGTCGCCATCGGACATCGGACGTTAAGCGCGGGAAGCACGGATACTGACCAAGGCGTTTTTATCGGAAACAGCGCCGGCTCTTTTGCCCCTAGCGGCACTGGAACCGTAGCGGTCGGCCATTCGGCCATGAATTATGGCGGCGGTGGCAACAACACCATCATTGGGAGCGGAGCAGGCGGCGGCACCAGTACTTCTTCCAAAATTGGCAGTGGCAACATCATGATTGGCTCCAATGCTGGCAAACTAGAAACGGGCGATGATAAACTATACATCGAGAATACCAGCGGAACTAATCCATTGATTGGCGGCAATTTTTCAACCGACCGCGTGGGTATCAATCGCCCAATCAGCGACATCGATGCCACGCCATTTACGTTGCAGGTAGGTGGCAATGCTCTGGTGACCAACGGGATAAAACTAACCAATATCGGCGAAGCCGATGGCCGCTTTCTAAAATCAGACGCTGCCGGCAATGCCTCTTGGGCGCCTATCAACTCTCTATGGACACTGGCAGGAATTGGAGGCAACGAAATAAGAAATACAAACCCTGGCGGATTTTGGTCAGACAATCCCGCCACCGTAGCTTGGTTGGCCAGCGACATCACCAATCCCCCTACAGCTCCCATTTTGGGCAGCGGTACGCGCATGATGTGGATTCCCTCCCGGAGCGCTTTCCGGTGCGGCTCCGTCGACAACACCAACTGGGACCCAGCCTTCATCGGACTTCATTCGTTTGCATCAGGCTATAACTCAATGGCTACGGGGCGCGGCAACATTGCGATGGGGTTTAATGCCATTTCTGACGGCACGTCCAATACCATTGCGTTCGGTGAAAATACGCGAGCCTCTGGCACCAACGCCTGTGCCATCGGCAACGGTGTCAACGCCAATTCATTTTATTCCACAGTCGTGGGTTCTTTTAATATTCTACCCTTCGCAGAACCCAGCACTTGGGTAGGTACTGACCCCCTGTTTACGATTGGATCGGGCCAAAATGAGTTAAACCGCAGGAACGGCTTGCTGATGCTTAAAAATGGAAAAACGGCCATCGGGAATATCATCCCCGAATCTTTTCTACACGTTTTTGAAAGTGAATCGAGCGCTGCTCCAAGCCCAAACGCCATTGCAACTTTCGAAAAAAATGGGAACGGATATATTTCTCTCCTGACCCCCGAAGCCAGCGAAAATGGCATCACCTTTGGGCTACCCTCCAGCGGCGTGAGCGGAGGAATCATTTATAACCCAGCAGGTACTAAAAGCATGCAATTCCGCACGGGCGGCAATACCACCCGCATGACCATCCTTTCCAATGGCAACGTAGGTATCGGTGCTACTACCGCCGCCGCCAAGCTAGACGTAAGCGGCACGGTAAAAATTGGAACCAACGGAAGCGCCCTAGACGAAATCATCAAAATAAGCGAAGCGGCCGATTTGCCGAGCATCGCTGCCAGTGGTAGTTTTTCTCAAACATTTACCGTGACCAACGCCCAGACTGGCTCCACGGTCTATATTTCACCAGATACCGACCTGACCAATGGCATCATCATCGCCTACGCCCGGGTTTCTGCCTCCAATACGGTTTCTGTAAAATTTAACAATGTATCCGCTGCCCCCATCGACCTAGCTAATACAAAATTCCATATTACGGTGATTCGATAACCCCCATTTATCTCAATTTGGGCGTTTTTAAACACTAAAAACCCGCAAAAACGATGCTTTTGCGGGTTTTTAGTGTTGCCAGCTTTGGTGTCAAAAGCCGCAGTAAGGTGTGTTTTTAGGCCCTAATGCTCAGTGCCAACGTCGTGGTTGATTACCGACGGATTGGAATGAGCGCAAGCGATTTGCTGAGCCGCGCGTAAGGATTACAAATGTCAAAAATCATTATGAGTAACCCGATAGCAAGCACGGCTGAATTTTCTAGTGTGAGTATCATCTTATTTGGTTTACTGTTAAAAAAATCGTGAGAAAAATTGAATGGTCTACCTTTAACTTGCCTTGACTGTTACCTTTCCTTAACAGGAAAAAAAGCGGGCGGCCTTTCAATGATTTGCTTAAAGTTACTTGGTTATTAATGAATTAACTAACGATTCGCCAACTTAAATGACACAAACGCTAAATTCCTGCGCCCCAAATTCACAATAAACTATCAATCAACTGATTGACAATCTGAAAACTTCTGTTTTTGGAAAAAGAACATTTAACAAAACTTTAATTTTCTCTCCGTCTTTGCCGCGAAGAGCTCTATCATTACTATAACGCTATGGGAAGGGCTTTGTTTCTCAGAGAGGGGATAAAATTCTTTGTGGACAACTGAACAAAACTATAGCCTAAGTATTAGTGCCTTTTTAGATTTTTTTGTAGACTCATAGTAAGCACATAATGCATTATTAATCAGAGATTTAATACTTTCATGGATACATGAGTACAAAATCAGGTTGAATTGACCAATTTACGGTTTTAAGCTTTCAGCGCTTTGTCGCTGTTATCAGGTTGAGTCCAGAACCTGCCAAAGTCTTCCTTTATCCGCACCAATCTGTTCAATTTTGTATTCTTTTTTAAGTTTATCAATGGTTCGTTCCACAGAGCGAATTGATTTACCAATCTACTTGGCCAGCTCAGGCCTTGTTATTTCAGGATTTGCCTTCATTAACTCCAAAATCTTCACCGACGTTTTCTCGTTTTCCTCCGAATTTTCACCGCCGTAAAATGCACATCTATCCCACCCCAGTAAAATTTATACACAGGAGTCGGGACGTGTGCTTTTTCGCATTCGTTGAGGATTTTGTAAATACCCCTCCCCCACGACTCAATTATTCCAGCCCTGAAAAACGTATTGACAATATCGGGATTATTGGGACTGGAAGAATGAATAATCAAAATTTCTCAACGCTCCAGCCTTCTGGAATATGGACCGTATTCCACAATGACAGCTTATGATAGACCTTAATGGGGTTGCCACTGCTGTAATCTTTGTGCGCTACGGCATTGAGCAAGGCTTTGCGCAGCGCAGCTTCGGGAAAAGGGTAGGTTACCAGTATAAAAAAATACGACTTTCCTGTATCTGAAATGGTATCAGATACAGGAAAGCCTCCATCGGTAGTTTTCAAAAACTAAACAAATAGTTTGAAATGGGAAATTCTAGTCCAATTGCTATGAAAACATCAGCTTTTAAGTTGTTTTAGTAAAGAGTATAAACCATAAAAGTGTTTTCGAGAAAAAGCCTTTATTTTTTGGTAAAATGTAAAATCTAAACCGTGTAGATTTGGTATAGGAGTTCTCCAATTTCTACCATAGTAATGTTCAAGATAACCTTCAAAATCTTGAGGAATAGTAAAGAACTCCCCTAAAAAATTGTACGTTGATGTTTTTTCTAAAAACCTACTGTATGTATAATAAATATCAATCTTTCGATAGATAAAGAAATATTTCTTAAAAAAATATACGTCGATATACTCTTCATTTCTAATTAGTGATATCAAATCATTTTCATACCTCCCAACAACGAATCCGTTATTTCTAAATTCAAACAATAAATCTAAAAACAAAGCCCTATTTTCTTCTAAAACAATAACATCAGTGTCAAAATCATGTTCAATGAAATTTCCTTCACGAATGGCGCCAAGAAGCGTTCCGTATGCCAACATGAATTTAACATTACTTTTATCCATAATTTCTTTGAATAAAAACAAGTTTTCTTTAGCAATATCACGGTTAATCTTTTTTGATCCATAATTGAACATTGGTCTTTCATAAAAGAATTCACCTTTGGAAGTAATTATTGTTGTCATAAAATTAAGCAATCAAATCTAAATTCATTTTGTGGGAACTTTGGCATGCTATGAGGCAAGAAGAACACTTTTCTTTTGGGAGATAGCCTATGAAGTTCATATAAAATCCATGATTTTGAGAAATATAAAATATCTAATCCATCATATTTTTCTTTATACTCTTGATCTGTTAATGCACCCATTCTAAATGCCTCTGATTCTTTTTTAAAGATGATGTCTGGCAAAGCTGTAATTAAAACTTTACTCTCAGACTTCGTGACAGTTTCCAAAACAGCACTTACATACTCATAACTTGGAAAATAATGAAAAACATGGTTTGCAATAATACAATCAGACTTAATTTCTTCTAAATCAATAGCATCACATACCTGAAAGCTTGCTGAGCTATTAGGCATTGATTTCTTTGCAATTTCAATCAATGGCGGAGAGAAATCTATACCACCAACACGAAATCCTTTTTCACAAAGTACATAAACAAAAGCTCCACATCCACATCCAATCTCAAATACTGTTTCATCAACCGTCAAATCTAAATTCTTGATACAATTGTTTACATAATCTCTCCAATCTAACTCTGTCATTTTTCCCAAAGGTGTATCAAATCCATCCATCTTGATTAAACTTTCAAGAATGGTTTCGCTTTGTTCTTGAACAAACTGTCTTTTAGACCATACTTCTTGCCATTTATTTTTCATTGTGTAGAAAGGGATAACGTTTTCAAAGCATTAATCAACAATTCATTTTCTTGAGGTAATCTTACTGCTACACGAAAATAATAGTTATTGTTTTTAAATTTAGAGCTAACATTTTTGATATAAATATTATGTTTATTAAGCAATATATCGTCCAGATTTGCAATCATATCATTTTCTTTCGAAATTTCGAAAAGAATAAAATTTGAATGAGAATCAAAAACGTTTTTTAAATACGGGATTGTTTTTAATTTTTCGATAAAAACATCTCGATCAGTTTTTGTTTGTTCAAAAGATTGCTTGAGACTTCTTTTATTTTTCAAAATTATTTCCAAGTAAAACTCAGCTATTGAATTCATGTTCCATATCGGAATTTCATCGGATATGGTTTTAGATAGTTCTGTATTTGTTGTATAAACAAATCCAATGCGAATTCCAGGCAATCCATAGCTTTTACTCATACTCCTAATGACTATTACATTATTTTTAGGTTCTGTTTCAAGTAAGCTAATAATTGATTTCTCATTTGAGAATTCAATAAAAGATTCATCAATAATGAATTTTTTATTGGGATAGGTATTGACAAGTTTCCAGATAATATTTGATTCAATTATTGAGCCAGTTGGATTATTTGGATTCACAAATACGACAACTTCACTCCCTTCAATTTTTGAGCGGATTTCCTCTTTTTTAAACTCTAATGTAATATCATACGTCTCAAAATTATTAAAAATTCTATAGTATTCACCAAATGTTGGATTAGGAATCAATCCTTTTTTATCTCTCCAAATATTTTTTAAAATAGGATAAATCTGGCTAGCTCCATTTAGTGCGATGAGGTTTTCGCTACTATACTGCAACACATAAGAAAGCTTTTGATTCAAATTTCTCTGTTTAGAACCATAGTTTTGCAGCAAATTGGGCATATGGTTTTTAAGCTCAGCCATAACAGACTTGCTCGGGAAATACACATTTCTAATAAAACAAAAATCAATAATATCAAAATGCCAGTATCCGCCAAAATTCTTGTTTAGAATATTAATTCTTTCATCAGTATTAAATTGAAACAAAGCATTTTCCAAATCATTTGGATCATCTACTTCAAACCAGTCGTTGTTGTCAATTATTTCTGCAAAAACATCTTGTCTTTGCATGTAAATAATAATTCCTAATATAAGTTCATAATAACAGTTGTCATCTACTGATCTGGCATAATGTATCAACAATTTTTTAAACTCCTTTTGACAAAATTCCTTTGAAAATTTATAGATATTTAAAGTTTTAAATTTGTCAAATAAATTAAAGTTTTCGTCATGTAAATGAGGGGGGAAAATATTTACAATTTTTTGACTTGAAAGTTGTACAACGGTGCCATCCATTCCTATTTTATATGGAGATACCAATGCAACGTTCTCATAGTTTGAGTTTATTGCCTGATTTAGTACATGTTTATTATAAATTAAATCGGACTCTATAAGTAAAATATCGTCATCTATTAATGTTTGTTCAAATGCAAGTGCAAGTGAAAATATATTATTGGTTTCTCTATATCTATTGTTATGGACATACTCGACTATTAAGTTTTTATGATTTTCATTGATATGTCTTTTAAGTTGCTGATCTAAATAACCAGTAACAATTACTACTTTTAAAATATTATTATTATTCAATGAATTTAAAATTCTATCAATAATCGTTTCACTGCCTACTTTCAAAAGTGTTTTATGGGTACCATTGGTCAATGGACTCATTCTATTTCCGTATCCCGCACATAGTATAATTGCTTTCATAATTGTTAACTTATTTTTTTAATATTTGGTATTTAGAGATAAAATATAAACGAATTAAAAAGGCAATCATCTCGTAAATACATACTGATATACTTAATAGCAAGATATTTTTTGTTAATATTGTAGCTAACACGATATAAAATAAATAAAAAATTGATGCATAAATCAGACTAAAATTGGCTTCATTCGCATAGCCCCATGCTCCGAGAAGTGGATAGCCTATCAAGGAACTAATATTTGCAATTAGAATACACCAAAGAACACTATCATAAATATCAAAAAGAATTGGAGAATCTGATTTAAAAAAAAAGAACAATATTTGCCCTTTAAAAGTATATATAAAAAATAAAAATAGTACGGATGATAAAACCGTATATTTTAATACATTCAAAAAAAGATTTACATCTTTTTTTCTTGACATCAACGGATACAAAGCCTGCGATCCAATGCCGCCTATTGAAATAGAAGTTGCAAAAATTTTATCGACTATTGAGTAATATCCAACCAATGTGCTTGAAAAATTAAGGCCAATAAAAATAGTAGCAAAATACCTACTTCCGTCATTAGCTATTCGTGAAAGAAAATAATTTTTACTATTTAAAAAAACAGACAATATGGTTTTTTGAGAAGGAATACTAAGTGGGATCTTAAAAAACAATATACTCCAAATGAATCCAAATACTCCTCCAATTATACCTACAATGCAATTAAACAGAAGGACTAAATGATAACACGTTTTTTCTTTTACATAAATAAATATTAGAAGTGTTATGGCTATTTTAGTTGTTAGGTTGAAGAATGTAATAAACTTCATTTGTTCCATCCCCAAAAAGAGCCACGTTGGAAAAAGAATCACTCCAACCACATTTCCAATAGAATACAGCAAAAGTGTTTTTACATTATATAATGTAGGTAAATAAATAGTTAATATCATTATACCTAATAGACTAAAAATAAAAAGGAAAAATTTTAATATCATAACTGAATAAAAATAATTTGATATAACTATCACATCATTTTTATTTTTAGCAATTTCAGGAGTAACAGACAAATCAAACCCAAAATTTATTATGATTATCATAAAAGAAGCAATAGCTTGTGAGAGACTTATTTCACCAAAATAGCTAGTGCCAACTATTTTAACGATGTAAGGAAATGTTAAAATAGGGAATGCAAGATTAACCACCTGCAATAGTGTCAAATATCCAAAATTACGAATAAGTTTTCGAGTCTCCATATTTTTATTCTAATAATAACCATAACGAAACTCTTTGTATTGCTGTAGTCCACATTATTAAATATTATATTTAGTGATTTTATTTTTTTAAAGTTTGGTGAATCTTAGAAAATACTTGAAATTATATTTGCTCAAATCCTTTTTTGATTGCAACTATTATTTAAACATCTTTTAAGAATTATAATATTTGCAATAATCAATCATCCATTAATTTTCAAGAATCTCATTATACAAACTCCAGTAATCCTCCTTGAATTTTTGCCAAGAGAAATTTTGGGCTTGGATCAATGATTTATTGGCTAAATCTGCTCTCAAATCTGTATTTTTATAGAGTTTTAGCATACTTTCAGCGATAGCATCTTCGTCTTTGGCGTTGACCAATAACCCTGCTTCGCCTACAACTTCGGGCAACGAACTATTGTCAGAAGTAATCACTGGAACACCGCATTGCATCGCTTCGAGAGGTGGCAATCCGAAACCTTCATACAAAGACGGGTAGGCGAATCCCAAAGCCCCAGAATAGATTGCTGCCAAGTCTTCATCTTCTACAAAGCCAGTGATGACGACCTGCTTTTTTAATGATTTATTTGCTTTTAATGAATCAAATAATTTACCAATTTTCCAGCCTTCTGAACCTACCAAAACTAATTGCAAATCTTTCAGATTCTCTTGCTCAATTAGTTTGGCAAAAGCCCTAATCGTTCGATTGATATTTTTACGAGGCTCTAAGGTCGAAACTAACAAAAAATAAGGCTTTTCGTTATCAATTTGATACTTTTTGAGTACATTTTTGATTCGACTTTGATCTTTTTCATGATAAAAAATCGTCGAATCTGCTGCTAATGGAATCACAGAAACTCTTGCAGGATTTACCTTCGGATGGTGACTCAATAAATCGTTTTTTGCACTCTCAGAAACACAACTAACAAAGGTTTCTTCATCAATTCCATTTAAGGTTTTATTCATTCTGATTGAATTACTTCCACCCAAATATTCGGGAAGTATTTTAGGAATCAAATCATGAATCGTAATTAGTTTTTTAATTGAATTTCGCTCTAAAATTTTAGTAGGAATAGGGTGAAATGGCGAATGAAATAAATCGTATTTTTTCAACTCATTTGCGTCATATTGATAGCTATTTATAGAATATAAACCTGATTTCCAGTAAGCAAAACGAATGCCTTCCTCAACAAAATTACTTTTGGGTATAAGCGAAAATAATGGTTTCAAAAATTTCGCTTTTCTTTGGCTTTTTTTGGAATTCACACATCGAAAATCATTTTTTTCAAGAAAACTCATCAAAGCAGGCAAACCATCTGTCGAAGCAAGGGCAATCTCACAATCCTTATTTTTTAGGTTTTCTAGAATCTGCTGGGCTACTCTAAAAACCCCTGTTTTTGAATTCAAATTTCTTTTAGAATAAGCGTTAGCAATTACTGTTGCCTCGTAAATTATTTTCATTGTTTATCTGAATAATGGATGAAATATCTAAAGAAAGAAGTAATATTTAAGTCAATAACTTTGTTGTGATTTTTGACGATGAAAGTATTAGAACTCATTTCTCTATACTTTTACTACTGCGAATCCCATAATAAAGACCATCGATGATTATTATAGAGATACTCGAAGCCATCTAATGTTGGATTTGCATTGATTGGAGTTACAATAAAATCACAAACTAAACATGTTGACTGTTCAACATTATCCATTAAATAATTATATAGTCCCATTTTTAAGCATTCTATACTGATTAAATTTTATTGTTAATGATCTAGGAAATTGAGTACACAGATTTAATATTAAAAGTCAATCTCCAAAAAAAGTATCAACCAGAGTGTCGTTTTCTGCCTGTGTAGCATCTTGAAGTAGGCAGTAGCGATGGCAATCGAACTGTGGTCCAGAGCAGCCGATACGGCAGCTACATAACCGCCTGTTTTTTGCTTTGCGATTTCGGCAAAACTATGCCTTGCGATATGCGTAGTTAATTTACTTACGCCGATCATGGACGCAATATCTTTAAGTTCGTTATTAATCACTGAGGTAGCCGTTCTAATTTTTTGCGCCAAACATCATCAGCAAATTGGCTTTCTTTCAAATCTTTCAGGAAAGGGAAGATATTTTCAGTTGGCTTTTGTCTTGGCTTACGGTATATGTTGAGTATTTCAGCCGCTTTTTGGATGATCTTTTTACTTCGGCTCTTTTCAGTTTTGGATGCTTTGTATTCAAGGCGCCCATTGATGATATTGGCCCATTTTAACTGCAACGCGTCAGAAACCCGCATCCCTTGCAGGTAAAAAGAAAATAGGAAGAAATTATGTGCTTGAAATTTATTAGTGCCAGGGCGAAGGTTGAGCTTTTCAAGCAAGGCAATTTGCTCTATCGTTAAGCGCGTCCTGACCGACTTTGCTTTTTTGCCCTCATACCGCATCCAAGGCGACATTTTATCAGGCTCAAATAATCCTGACTTGATAGCCTCATTATAGGATGCCTTTAACGGTTTGAGGTTGTTATAAATGGTGTTGGTGGCATTGCTGAGCTTTTTCAAGTATCGTTCATAGTCTTTTATCCAATCGTAATCAATTTCCTCAAAAAGTAAGTCTTTCCCTTTAAGGTATACGTCAAGATTGCTTAGTACCGATTTACAGGCGCTACGGCTACTTGGATTTGTGATCTGTTGAGCACGAAGTTTACTGTACTGCACAAAACTCTCTCCCGCTATTTCCTTTTTTAACTGTTTTTGAAGGGTCGAGGCGGTCACTTTTCTACTCGTAACTTGGCTTTTGAGGTAGGTGCGTTCAACCTCCAGCAACTTTGACTTGATTGTGTTATTAATTTGAGAATGCAATGGGTGCGTTCTTCTTACTTCCTTTTTTTCATCATTCCAGTGAATTTTTTGGACCGAAAAACCGACTGCAACCCGAAGCTTTTTTTTGGCTTGCGTAATTCTTAGTTGAATGTTTTGCGTACCGTCTTTTTTGACGCGATTGTCCAAGTCTACATGGAATGTTATTTTGCCCATTTATCTGAAACTTTTCTGAATAGCTGAGAATTGCACAGAACTAAAAAACCGCTTCTACATAGCGTAGAAGCGGTTTTTATTGTTATCAGATCGCATCAGATGTGCAAAGTGTGGACGCGTAGGGATTCGAACCCCAAACCTCCTGATCCGTAGTCAGGTGCTCTATCCAATTGAGCTACGCATCCGATTCATTGTGTTTCCCATTGTTTTGGGACTGCAAAGGTAGCTGTTTAAATTTCAATTCCAAACGAAAAATGTGTAAAATTTTCAAACAATCTGCTTCTTCACTGATAATCAACTGGTTTCGGCTTAAAAAAAATTACACTTTTATTTAAGCTTTGCTACAATCTCAATTTTAGGCCATCGTACCCCAGTCGCACCGTGGGCGGAAGCTCCTTTTCCACGTCGCCGTGTTTACCCATTTTATGACTAAGGTGCGTAAAATAGGTCATTTTGGGTTGGAGCCTTTCCACCATGCCCAATGCCTGCTCCAGTGAATAGTGAGAAATATGTTGATCTCGCTGAAGGGCTCCCAGCACCAGCACATCCAATCCTTTCAGCTTGTGTTGTTCAGACTCCGATATGTGATTTACGTCGGTCACGTATGCGAAGTTGTTTACCCGAAAGCCAAAAACGGGGAGTTTGTGGTGGAGCACGTCAATGGGGATAAAAGTGACGCCTTTGACCTCAAAAGGGGTATTGCTAATTTCGTGAAGTTGCAGGCGGGGAATGCCCGGATAACGGTGCTCGGCAAAAACGTATTCAAATTCGCGGTGAATTTGCTCAAGTACTTCCGCACGTCCATAAACGGGCATATCGCGCTGCTGAAGGAAATTAAACGCACGGACGTCGTCCAGCCCTGCGGTGTGGTCTTTGTGCTGATGCGTGAAGATTACGGCATCCAATTGACTGATTCCTTCCCGCAACATCTGTTGACGAAAGTCTGGGCCAGTATCAACGACAAAGTGATGGCCGTTTACTGCCAAGTGTATCGAAACCCGCAGCCGTTTGTCGCGGTAGTCCAACGAGCGACATACATCGCAGCTACAGCCAATCAACGGTATGCCCGAAGAAGTTCCGGTACCTAGGAGTGTGACAATCATTTTTAAGAAGTGAGGAGCGAGAAGTCAGGAGCGAGTGATGTTTTTTCATTCTCGCTTCTCACTTCTCGCTTCCGCTATTACTCTTCCGTTAATTCATTTACAATCTCCACGAGGCGGTCAAAGTTGAGTGGTTTTACCAGCACATCGTTGAAGCCTGCGGCCTTAAATTCTTCTTCCGAGTAGTTTTTGGCATTGCCCGTGATGGCCACGACTGGCAAGTTTGATTTTTTCTTATCGCCGAGCGCTCGGATGGCTTTTACGCACTCCATGCCGTCCATGATGGGCATGTTGATGTCGAGCAAAACGATGTCAAAATCTTCTTTGTCTACAATTTGCATTACTTGCTCACCGTTTTTGACGGCTGTAATTTCATAATTTTGAAATTCCAAAATCTTACGGGCTAAGTTTTGGATTACGGAACTATCCTCAGCGATGAGAACGCGCTTTTGCGACATAATGTATTAAGTTTTGGTGGTTTACTGTTTTCCCTGCAAAAGAACAAAGAAAAGCGACACTAAGAAACAGAAAAATTAGAAACAGAAAAACTGAAAAATTTAAAAGGGAGCTTTTTTTTTATTATCTGACGAATTTGGCTCTTTTTCACAAAAAATCCCACGTTTTAGGCGTGGGACTTTTGGGTGATAAAAACGGCAAATGCTAGTTGAATATGTAGCGAATACCGAACTGACCTTGCCATACGTTGTTTACGTTGATGCTCTTTACAAATGCATCACGCAACAAGATAGTTTCTCCATTTACAGATTGCGTAGCCATACGATACGTTGGAACGCCCGCTGCGCTGATAGATGCCATTGTCAATGGGTTGGTGGTAGTAGTTGTTTCAGCTACACCCCAGGCATTGTTAATGAGGTTACCTACGTTCAAGACGTCAAAACGTAGACGGATGATATTTTTCTTTCCTTTTGCACCTACCGATACATAAAAATCTTGTTCTACAGTAAAGTCAAAACGAGTCAGCCAAGGCACTTCGGCACCGTTACGTTCTGCATATTGACCGCGACGTGATTTCAAATAAGGATCGTTTTCGATGTAAGCATCAAACGCCGCCGCCTGTTGGTCAGGAGTGAAGGTTTTTCCGCCCGCAGTCAAAGTAGCAAATGTTAAGTCAGACCCTTTGTTTGGTACAAAGATAAGGTCGTTGTTCTGACCGTCGCCGTTGATGTCACTTCCTGAAGTATACGAGATTTTAAATCCGCTGTTGGAAACCATACCCAAAGTAAACATGGTAGAACCACCCAATTTACCGCCGTAGTTCAAACGATAGTTGAGGTATCCTACAAAACGGTGACGCAAGTCGTTGTCAGACCATGATGGAGTCAAGAAGTTTTGACCCGCAACCGTTGGAATGTTGGCCAATACCGTACTCGCTACCGATTGAATATCTTTCGCTAATGAGTAGGTATATCCTAGCATACCGCTCAAGCCTTTGGTTGCTGTTTTTTCCAATTTAGCCGTGAAAGAGTACGAGTAACCTTCTTTTGTATTGGTCAGGATAAACGCGTTGGTGTTTGCGGAGTTGATAAAACGGGCAGGGTTAACGGCTGCTCCTGATAAACCCGAACCAGGGAAACGGCCACGCGTATCTGGACCGCTCAAAGTTCTGTTTGGACCATTTAAGTTCCCATCAATGTAGCGAAGCGCCTGAATATTCTTGTTATAGATACCTTCCAATGTTCCGATCAATCCCCAAGGCAATTTTTGGTCAATCGCCAAGTTAGACTTCCAAATGACGGGGTTTTTCAATCCATCTACTGAGGCATTGATTACGTAAGCTGGCAGTTTAGTGATGTCCGTTGTAGCAGGCTTGTAGCGGGTAGGATCCAACGTAAAGGGATAGGCAGTGGTATTGGTAAAGTTCAACACTGCGGTGTTTACCCCGTTGTTACCCAATTGGTTTGACACCAATACTTGCGGAATACGCGATACAAAGATACCCGTTCCACCTCTGATTTGGGTCGTTCTGTCACCTTTCACATCCAAGTTAAAACCGATACGAGGAGAGACCAAAAGTTTGTTGCTTGGAAATGTACCCGTGCTTACTTTTAAGTCTTTACCGTTTTCATCTTTGTACGTCAAATCAGCAACAACAGGGTTGTTGAAGTCCTTGGCTAAATCATCATTGTAATCAAACATGTCAAAACGAACACCGCCTGTAAGTTTGAATTTATCATTTACCTGAAACTCATCCTGTACATAAGCCGTGTAGGTCGATTGCTTCAAGGTCTGCAAAGGCTCAGCTCCGTTTGGCAACAACGAATAGCGGTAGTTGAAACGAGGCATTGTTACTGGTGAAACCGTCAAATTTGGATTGGCTTTATAAGCCAACAAAGCCGTTTTGAAATCGTCGATTGAATTGAAAACATAAACTCCGTTTGAAGATGGGAAGAATACGTTGTTTGACGTAAAGTGCTCATAGGCTAAACCCAGCGTCAATGTATGTTTACCCGCAAAGTAGCTCAAGTTATTGGTAAAGTTTAACGTTGAGTAGTTCAGCTTGTTGTTGGGCGTAAAAGGGTCAAAACCCGTAGAAGTGTACGTGCTTCCGTCCTTCAAAATGTCAATCGTTGGGAAGATTTCATTCTTGTACTGACGATCTTCATTTTGCTTGTTATAGGTAGCGATGAAGTTATTGGCAAATTTACCGCCAAAGTTAGAGTTCAATTCAGCAACCAAAGAACGAGTGTTATCAGCAATCAGGTAACCCGTATTTTCGGGCGAAAGTGCCAACGAAGAGTTGGTACGGTTACCGTTTCCTGCGGTGTTGCTACTGTTACTATTGCTGATGATGGCTCCCGACTGTGAATTATGGTGCGAGTAGCGCAACGTCAACTTGTGGTTGTTATTGATGTTGTAATCGAGACGAACCAATCCTTTGGTACTTTTAACTTCATTATTAAAGTTGTCGATAGCCCCTGATTCATAATTGAAGTTGGTCTTCATAAAGTTGGCAATATCGGTCAAGTCATCGTAAGTAACGCGAGAAACGTTACCAGCAGCGCCCGCACGAGCCGCCACCCAGGTAGTAGCTGGTGTAGAGCTAGTAAAGTTTTCGAAGTTGGCAAAAATG
This sequence comes from Runella rosea, assembly GCF_003325355.1. Classification (GTDB taxonomy): domain Bacteria; phylum Bacteroidota; class Bacteroidia; order Cytophagales; family Spirosomataceae; genus Runella; species Runella rosea. The sequence continues at coordinate 6,340,403 of NZ_CP030850.1, read as the reverse complement.
AACAACTTATCTTTAATGATTGGCGCACCCACGCGGAAACCAAATGTTTTCTCGTTGATATTCACCGTTGGCAAATCTCTTCCGTCCGCTTTTTTACCGACTAAGTCGCTGCCTCTTGTAAGATAGTAGGCCGAACCCGTCACTTCGTTTGTTCCTGAGCGAGTAACGGCGTTGATACCAGCACCCGCAAAGCCTGATTGACGTACGTCGAAAGGTGCAATGTTGATTTGTACCTGCTCAATCGCATCCAACGATACGGCGGTAGTTCCAGTACGTCCACCAGCCTGAGCCGAAGAACCCAATCCAAAACCGTTATTAAACACCGCACCGTCGATGGTAAAGTTGTTGAGACGGCTATCCTGACCCGCAAATGAGCGGCCGTTGCTGTACGCATTGTACTTGGTGATGTCATCAATGGTACGACCGATAGTAGGCAAGCTGTTTACGGCGTTGAGGCCCAATGTAGTAGCCGCCCCCGTGCGTCCTGAAGAGAAAATATCCGAACGACCGCTGGTTACCACAATTTCCTGAATCTCTTTTCCATCTTCAACCAACGAGAAGTTAGCATCAGACGAGGCACCTAAGTTGGCAGAAATGTCTTCTTTAGATTGTTCTTTAAAGCCAACAAAAGTAACCGTAACTTTGTAGGGTCCACCTACCCGAACAGAAGGTAAAACGTAACGTCCTTTTTCGTTGGTAACGGTCCCGTATTTTGTTCCAGAAGGTAAGTGAGTAGCTACGATGGTAGCGCCCGGAAGCTCTGCTCCTTTATCATCTTTTACAATACCCCGAATTGAAGAAGCGGTAACTTGGGCTTGTGCCGCCGGTAAAACCATAAAGAGAGAAGCAACGACTGCGAAAAGTGCAATTATTACCCTCTTCCTTTGTAAATGTTTAACATTCATAAATTTGGGAATTTTGGTTAGAATTGTGTTTGGTAAAATCAGTTGGTTGATGTCAAAAATCGCTGCAAAGAAACAAGAAAATTATGGGACAAACAAAAGCACTTTGGAAAGAAAATAGTACGTTAGCAGACCTAAATACCTGATTTATTGGAATAATACATTTTTTTATCGTTTTTTTTCCAAATCCATTGGTTAAATAATTGTTAACAACATTTTTGCCCCTATTTTGACCTCAAAATGGCTTTTTTGTCACAGAAATGCAAAACATAAAGCCAAGTGTAAACCAATAAAACATATTTGTTAACACCTTGAAATCGTACAAATTGCCCTAATTCAATAAATGACGTCATAAATTAACATATACAGTGAATCCAAAACTTTATCTGGTCCCTACGCCCATCGGCAACTTAGAAGATATAACTCTGCGCGCCATCAATATGTTGAAAAGTGTAGACGTTATTTTGGCCGAAGACACCCGCACGTCGGGGCATTTGCTCAAACATTTGGGTATCAGCAAACCCTTGCAGAGCTACCATATCCATAATGAGCACCAAACCGTGCAGCGGATCATTCAACGCATTCTGAAAGGTGAAACCATGGCCCTGATTTCGGATGCGGGTACGCCAGCGGTATCTGACCCCGGTTTTTTGCTGGTACGAGAATGCCTCAAAAACGGCATCGACATCGAATGTCTGCCCGGACCTACGGCGTTTGTACCCGCCTTGGTTAATTCAGGACTGCCCACCGACCGCTTTACTTTTGAAGGTTTTTTGCCTCACAAAAAAGGCCGCCAAACGCGCCTCACTGAACTAAAAGAAGAAGAGCGCACGATGATTTTTTACGAATCGCCACACCGCCTGCTCAAATCACTCCAACAGTTTGTGGAGTACTTCGGTGCCGACCGTCAGGCTTCGGTTTCAAGGGAATTAACAAAACTTTATGAAGAAACCATCCGTGGGACTTTAACAGAAATTATTGCTTATTTTGCCGAAAAAACAATCAAAGGTGAAATCGTTATCGTTGTTGCAGGGAAATAGTTTCTCAATTTACAGTCGGCAGTTGGCAGTTGGCCGCGAGCGTCGTTCCACTCCACTGTACGCAGTCCTCAGTTCACAGTTTATATTGGGCAGTTCGGAGTACACAGTTGACAGTCTACGACCCTCAGTGCCTACTGTACTACAGACCGCCGTGCGACGGACCGCCGTGTACCGCCTACTGCTCACTGCCTACTGCCTACTGTTTACTGCTTACTCCCTCTTTGCCCAATCCCTGAGCCCAGACGCCAAGGTAAGTCTCATCACGGTCTCTCCAGGAGCAGAATTATACAGCAGCTTTGGCCATAATGCGCTTTGGGTTTCTGACCCTATGCAAGGCATTGATAAAGTCTATAATTATGGCACTTTTGATTTTAGAACCGAGGGATTTTATATCAAGTTTATGCGCGGTACCCTCCCCTATCAGTTGTCGGTTTCGCCGATGTATTACACGATGTATGGCGCGCAAGCCGAAAATCGCAGCGTGACAGAACAGGTATTGAATCTTTCGCAAAACCAAAAACAGAAACTGTACGATTACTTGGAGAACAATTATCTGCCCCAAAATCGACAGTACGCCTACAAGTTCTTTTACGACAACTGTGCGACGCGCCTGCGGGATGCGCTAAAAGCCGCCTGCGGGGATAGTTTGGTTTTCAGCCGTAACACTATTGAAAAAGAGGGTATGCTAAAAAGCTTTCGGTGGTGGATGAACAAGTATTTAGGGGAAAAACCTTGGGCAAAGTTTGGAATGAATCTCGCAATTGGTCTACCTTCCGATAGAAAAGCACTCGTTCAAGAAGAAATGTACTTGCCTGATAATTTGAAACTGCACTTAGAATTAGCCACCATTGGCGGACAAAAAGCTGTATTGGAATATAAAAGTTTATTCACCAAGTTGCAGAAAGAAGCGAATTCCAACACATGGGAGATGCTTTACAGTCCAATAACAATCTTCGCTCTTTTGGGAATTTTAATCCTTCTTTTTACCAACCTACAACAAAAAAAACCAAAGGTAACCTTCCTATTTGACAAGATTTTCTTTGGCCTTATCGGTTTAGCTGGTTGGATTTTATTGCTACTATGGATTGCTACTGACCACGGAGTAACCGCTTGGAACGTAAACTTGCTGTGGGTATTTCCGTTTCATTTGCCACTTATCTTTTTCCTCAAACATCCCATAGGAAAAAAGTTTGTTACGATAAGTCTAATTGCTGCTATCCTTGCAGTTGTTTTTTCAGTCCTCGACAATTTTCTAGTGGGAGATTCCGCTATCCCTTCGGGCGCAAGCGTTTTCATTATAAGTCTCATTGCACGCCTCAACTTTCTCCGCAAACGCGTTTAAGCCATGCCAATTTATCAATTATAAATACCATGAATCTCGAAAATATCACCCACCAAACCATAGAAATTGTCCGCGAAGCGGGAGCTTTTATCAAACACGAAGCCGCCAAGTTTGACCGTTCGCTGACCGAGTACAAGGCCGCCAACAACCTGGTGTCGTACGTGGACAAAGAAACTGAAAAGCTGTTGGTGACGGGCCTACGCCACATCCTGCCCGAAGCGGGTTTTATCACCGAAGAAGGCACCGCTGGCGAAGAATCCAATCCCGACGAACTGTATTGGATCATTGACCCGCTCGATGGCACGGCCAATTTCATCCATAGCTTGCCCGTGTATTGCGTTAGTGTGGGACTGGTCAAGAATAAAATACCCATTGCAGGCGTCATTTATCACTTAGGTACCGAAGAGCTATTTTACGGCTGGCAAGGCGGCGGCGCGTGGACCGTCAGCTTACGCTATATGCTTGGCGGATTACCGTTAGACAGTGCTTTTCTTCAGGGAGCAACCCGCCTGAAAGTTTCGGCAGCCACTACCCTCAGCGACAGTTTGTTGGCAACGGGGTTTCCGTATTATAAATTTGAAAAACAGGACCGATACCTCAAAGTACTAGAAACGCTCATGCAAAGTTGCCACGGACTACGCCGTATGGGCGCGGCAGCCATCGACTTAGCCTACGTAGCAGCGGGTCGTTTTGAGGCCTTTTATGAGTACAATCTCAACTCTTGGGACATGGCCGCTGGTGCGCTCCTCATATTGGAAGCAGGCGGTCAAATCACTGATTTTTCGGGTGGTCAGGATTGGCTCTTTGGCGGTGATGTCATTGCGGGTTGTGCGGCTCAGACAGAACTATTGGAAGTGATTAAGCATCATTGGGAATAACGGTTTTAGACTTTCCCCGACTGGGCGTCCCCGACTGGGCGTCCCCGACTGGGCGTCCCCGACTGGGCGTCCCCGACTGGGCGTCCCCGACTGGGCGTCCCCGACTGGGCGTCCCCGACTAGGCGTCCCCGATTTAAAAATTTGGAAAGTCTCCGCATTTTAGCGCTTTTATACATTTTCAAATTTTAGAAAGGTAATTACAAGCAATACAGGGCTTTAAAGAGACAACTATCAATCGTTATCTCCATGAAGCCCTTCCTCTCTTATACCCTTTTTGCTTTTCTCCTTCTTCCTTATTTTCTTTTTGCCCAAACACCCGAAGAATACCCTGTCCATCCAGATGCTCAGGTAAAAGAGGGTGTTCCAAAAGGAGAAGTTCTCAAATTTACCTTTGAGAATTCCAAGATTTTCCCAGGTACGTGGCGCGAATATTGGGTCTATGTACCAGCCCAATATGATGCCTCCCAACCCGCTTGCGTGTACGTAAATCAGGATGGCGTGCAATGGCAGGCGCCTGCCGTATTTGACAATTTAATTCATCAAAAAGAAATGCCCGTCACCATTGGCGTGTTTGTCATGCACGGACGCGTAAAAACGGCCAAACCCGACGAAGCCCTCGACCGCTTCAATCGCAGTTTTGAATATGATGGCTTGGGAGATAATTACGCCCGTTTTTTGTTGGAGGAACTTCTGCCTGATGTCGAGACTAAAAAGACCACCAATGGGCGCGCGATTCGGCTTTCCAAAAACGGCAACGACCGCGCCATTGGCGGCTCCAGCAGCGGGGCAGTGTGTGCCTTTACGGCGGCATGGGAACGCCCCGATGCCTTTAGCCGCGTTTTTAGCGCGATTGGAACGTACGTAGGCTTGCGTGGTGCTGACCGCTACCATACACTTCTACGCAAATACGAACCTAAACCTTTACGCATTTTTTTGCAGGATGGCATAAACGACAACAATATCTACGCAGGTGATTGGTGGATGGCCAACCAAACAATAGAGCGCGCACTACAATTTTCTGGCTATGAGGTAGCGCACGTTTGGGGTGAAGGGGCGCACAATGGCAAACATGGAACCGCCATTTTTCCCGATGCCATGCGGTATTTGTGGAAAGATTGGCCACTGCCTGTTAAAACGGGCGCGACCAAAAACCCAATGCTCAACGACATTCTGTTGCCAAACGAAGGCTGGAAGCTCGTGGGCGACGGCTACCGATTTTCGGAAGGCCCTGCATCAAATTCAAAGGGGGAAGTATTTTTCGATGACGGTCCCGCAGGAAACATCTGGAAAGTAAATTTGGACGGAAAAGTGAATCTATTCGCCGAAAACTCCGGTAATGTATATGGTCAGGCCTTTGCGCCAAACGGTGACCTTTACGCCACGGCCATGACGGCCAAAAAGACAAACATTTACAGCTCCGACGGAAAATTCAGAACCCTTACTGAGGGTTTTGCGGGAAATGACATCGTCGTGGCCAACAACGGTAACGCCTACGTGACCAATCCATCTACCGACGCCAATCTACTGAGCAAGGTTTGGTTGATTCGTCCCAATGGTGAAAAAGTAGAAGTAGACAACGGGCTTCGCTTTGCCAACGGTGTGACGCTTTCGCCCGACCAAACGCTGCTTTACGTGGCTGATATGCGTTCGCATTGGGTGTACAGTTATTCCATTCTACCCGATGGAACGCTGGCCAACAAGCAAAAATATTACTGGATTCATGCGCCCGATACCGCCGACGACACACAGGCCGACGGACTTAAAACTGACCGCGACGGGCGGCTTTACGTGGCTACACGCATGGGTATTCAGGTGTGCGACCAAGCGGGGCGCGTGAATGCCATTATTCCAACCCCCAACGGAAAAGTATCAAATATTTGCTTTGGCGGTGAAAACTTTGACATTCTCTTTGCCACTTGCGGCGATAAAGTCTACAAACGAAAAGTGAAGGTAAAAGGGGCCAATGCGTGGGACAAACCCAATAAACCTACCGCGCCGAGGTTATAATTCATTACCCAATCACGCAAACAAATTTAAACCGCAAAGAATACACGTATTTTGCTCTGTATTCTTTGCGGTTATTCTACATTCTGATTCAATAGACAGCCCCTAATTGAATAACATTTCGTCGACCAACAATAAAGCAGGTTTTCCCTTGCCTCCGTGCCATTCGGGCATTTTCGACAATGGCTTGGCCACAATTTTCAGGTAAGAGACGGTTTGCGGTTTAAACTTCCCTCCCACTGCTTGCAATAAGTGCGTCCGGTACTTGGTCGGAATAGACGGTTTGATTACCGCGATTTTCTTCAGTTGGTCGGGCGAACTTCCACCCCATACTTCAATGGCTTCTGGCGGAAAAATCCCCGTTTCGGTTTCTTCCATGATGCGCAATTCTACTGACGAAAGCAGGATGGGCTTTTTAAACTCAGCCATCAACGCCAAATCATTGTTTCTTACCCCTGCCCAATTGTTGGCCCACGCGGGGCTATTGGCGTTGAAAGTGCCTAATTTTTCGTCAAAAAAGGACTTAGCACCCTCTGCTTGGTGGACGCGGTTGAGTGGCAACAGCAAACGTACGCTATCAGGCACGTAGGTTCTTTTGAAAAAGTCGAACGCTACTTCATCGCTCCCAAACCAGCCTTCTTTGTAAGCCTTGGCCCGAATGTTAGTACTTGCCTTAATGACCGTTTGGTTCGTAAAAAGGGCAGATTTTACGCTATCGGGTTCTGTTCCATCCGTCGTAAAGCGAATCTGAACTCCTTTGACGGGGTGGGCCAACTGAACCAATACGGGTTCATTAAAAACGGTGGATTTATTTTTGACCTGCGGCGGGTTCAACTTAATCGGATTTTTGCCATCGTCTTTAAAGCCCTCAATGAACCGTATACGCGGATGGGATTTTTGCAGTTGTCGAACCTCCTCAATTGTCACGCCTGTATTCCAGACCACGAGGGTATTGAGGTTTTTAAAATTCGGAATAACGGCCTGCAAATCCTTCACCGTTACTTTTGTCCCCGAAATCGACAGGTTTTTGAGTTGTTTCAAAGAAGTTAACTCTTTCAGGCCCTTACCTGTAATATCCGTAAAGTTCAAATCTAGTTTTTGCAGATTTTCAAAGGCGGTGATTTGAGAAATATCCGCATCTTTGACGGGCATTTTGGCCAGATTCAAAAACACCACCTGTTCTTTTATCTCCTTCAACTCCTTGATTTTCTCGGCAGTGAAGGCGGTTTTGTTAAAGAAATTAACCGCTAATGCTGGCGATTCACGCGCCAGTGGAGCAATGCTCCGAAACTCCGTTGTCAGCTTTTGAATCGTTTCTTCATCCGCCGCCGAAAAATCAAAATTTTCTTCTTCTCGCTCAACGGGCGACAAAAACGTACTGGCAATGAGTCTTAGTGAATCATTGAGGGGAAAATCAATCACTTTCTTCGTAAAATCAGCTTTGGCCTTTATCCACAACGTCAGAAGCGCAATTTCCTGCGGATTCAGCTGCGACTTACCTATCGGCGGCATGTGCTTTTTATCTTCCGAGGGTAAGTGAATACGCTGCAACAATAGGCTGATTTCGGGTTGACCCGCCACAAACAATTTCCCCGTTTTCCCGCCTTTCAGGATAGACTTGGCATCGGTAAGCATCAGCTCTCCTTTGAGTTTGTCAGGATTATGGCAACTAACGCATTTCTGTTCAAAAATAGGCTGAATAACGTCATTAAAGACGATGGCCTCTTCCAACGGAACAGGTGCAGATTTGAGCATCGGGCCCGTGATAAAATTGTCGCCGTGGGTCAAAACCGAGCCATAATGCCCCGCCAAAACCACGCATAAAGTTGTAATCACTGCCAAGCCTTTGGCCAAGGGGGCTTGGTACCACGCCATGGTTCGGCACCAATAGCCAATAGCGGCCAGAAAAAAAACTGCAATGCCTGTCCATTTATGCCACGGCAAGGTCTCTCCTTCGTAGCCCGTTTCTTTGGACAAAAATATCCCCATAATGACCGTAACGGCCGCCGACAAAGCCCCAATTAGCCAAAAATTGGTTAAAAAGGTACGATAAAAGGTATTGGCGGTATTGGCGGGGTTGAATCGAAAAAATTCCATCCCCAACGCTAAAAGCAAGAGTACAATCGGAAAATGAAGAAAAAGCGGGTGCATTCTTCCGGCGGGTTGTAGCCAAACAGGCACCACCAATTTGCTCTCAAAAAGCAATAAAAAAAGGATAAAAATCGTGGAAACGATTAAGGCCTGCTCGGCTATGTCTTTGAACTTTCTATTCATCTAATCCTAAAATCTACAAGTCGCCACGAGGGTATGCTTCGAAGCCGTTGTTGGTGAAAAAACACAACAACCTAATTCTCAACTAATAATATCACGCACTACTTTTCCTGATACGTCGGTCAGACGATAACGACGGCCTAAGTGTTTAAAAATCAGCTTTTCATGATTTAAGCCCAACAAATGCAAAACGGTGGCCTGAAAATCATGCACATGGACAGGGTTTCGACTGACGTTATAGCCTACTTCATCGGTATCGCCATAAACCATACCCGGCTTGATGCCCCCGCCTGCCATCCAGATGGTAAAGCAGCGCGGATGGTGGTCGCGACCGTAATTGTCGGCGGTCAGTTTTCCTTGGCTGTAACTCGTACGGCCAAATTCTCCTCCCCAAATGACCAGTGTTTCATCCAACAAACCGCGTTGTTTTAAATCTGTTACCAACGCCGCCGACGCTTGGTCAACGTCTTTGGCCTGACTGGTGATTTCAAACGGAAGGTTGCCGTGTTGGTCCCAGCCCTGGTGGTACAATTGCACAAATCGAACTCCGTTTTCAGAAAGTTTACGCGCCAACAGGCAGTTAGCAGCGTAAGTGCCTGGCACCAAACAATCGGGGCCATATAGTTTTACGATATCATCAGGCTCTTTTGACAAATCCATCACCTCTGGCACGGCCGTTTGCATTCGATACGCCATTTCGTATTGCTTCACTTTGGCGGCAATTTCGGGGTCACCAAATTCACTGTACGAAAGCTGATTCAGCTCAGATAAATTGTCTAACATCTCGCGACGGGCAGCGCGGTCCATGCCTTCCGGATCGCGCAGGTACAGTACGGGGTCTTCGCCTTTGCTAAACTGTACGCCCTGATGAATGGAATCCAAAAAACCATTGGACCAAAGTTTGGAATAAACGCCCTGACCGTTGCCGATGCCGCGCGACAGCAACACCGTAAAATCCGGCAGGTTTTTGTTTTCATTTCCTAACCCGTAACTCAGCCACGCACCCATGCTGGGGCGATTGCCTTGTTGGGAGCCCGTTTGGAAAAAAGTGAGGGCGGGGTCGTGGTTGATGGCCTCGGTGTACATGGATTTTACGATACACAAATCATCCACGATTTTTGATGTATAGGGCATCAAATCGCTCACCCAAGCGCCCGATTGGCCGTATTGTTTAAAATCCACAAACGAAGCCGCCAACGGAAACGACGCCTGATTGGCCGTCATGCCCGTGAGTCGCTGCATACCACGCACCGAAGGCGGCAGCTCTTGCCCCACCATTTCGCAGAGTTTGGGTTTGTAATCAAACGTTTCAAACTGCGAAGGAGCGCCATTTTGGAATAAATAAATGACGCGTTTGGCCTTAGGAGCAAAATGAGGAATACCTGGCACAAAGCCAGCCTCGTCTACCTCGCCACCATTAAGTAAATTGGGTATCATCAATGACCCCAACGCCACGCTTCCCAATCCCAAACTCATCGTGGACAGGAAACGACGTCGGTTAAAGGTCAGACCGTGTTCTAAAAATTCTTTTTCCATAGTCCCTACCCGCTGCGGCGGGCCGCCCCCATGGGGGAATTTAGTGTTTTTGATGTATCTGCTAATAAACTCTATTTATTAGTAGTTAAAGTTCCTACTTACTTCGTACCTCTTATTTCTCACTTCTGCTTTCTCGCTCCAGGTTACTGACCTATGACTTTGTAATCGTTTCTTCCAAGTTGTAAATCGTATTGACAATGCGCATCAACGCCGCCAGTTGGGTCTTATCTACTTGGGCAGGAATGGGATATTCGCCCACGGCCAGCAATTTTTCAGCACTCGGCTTCGTGATTTTTTTAAGCTCCTTGTCGTAATAAGCCGCCAATATCGACACTTCTTTTTCACTGGGTTTGCGGCTCACAATGAGTCGAAAAGCCTTCGTAATTTTATCTTGCGTGGAGCTTTTTTCTTGCAATAACTTTGCGGCCAATACCCGCGAGGCTTCTAGTACCGTCGGGTCGTTCATCATGACCAATGCCTGCAACGGCGTATTGGTTTTCAGGCGCTTAACTTCACAAAGATCACGGTTGCTGGCATCAAAAATACTCATAGCGGGTGGCGGAACCGTTCGCTTAATCAACGTATACATGCCGCGACGATACAGGCTTTCGCCGTGGTCTTGGACGTACATAGAGAGCAATCCTCGGCCCGACGTAGCCCCTTCCCACAATCCAGCAGGTTGGTACGGTTTAACGCTTGGGCCACCAATTTTGGGAACCAATAATCCACTACTTGAAAGAACTACATCACGTACAAATTCGGCGTGAATTCGGTAACGCGGTGCCCGGGCCAAGAAAATATTGTCAGGGTCGGTGGCCAGTTTTTCGGGTGTCACAACTGCCGACTGACGGTACGTAGCCGACATCACCATTTGTTTGACCAGGCGTTTGATATTCCAACCATGTTCCATAAAATCGACCGCCAACCAATCGAGCAATTCGGGATGGCTGGGCAATTCGCCCTGCATTCCAAAATCGCCGGAGGTTTTGACGATTCCTTTGCCAAAAAACTCCTGCCATACCTGATTCACAAACACCCGCGCTGTGAGTGGGTTTTGCTTATCAACCAGCCACTTAGCCAAACCAAGTCGATTTTTGGGATAGGATTTATTGAACGGCAGAATAAAATTAGGGGTATTGGGTTGGACTTCATCGCCCGGCGCATCGTACGCCCCGCGACGGAGAATGTGGGTTTTGCGCATCGTGTCCAAATCGCTCATCACCGATACAATTAGGCGGTTGGTATCGGGCTTATTGATAAACGTCAGAATGTTTTTTACGTCGTCGTTGCTGATTTCCATCAACGGTTTTTTGGCGTAAGTTTCGGGGCCTCCAATCACCGACTCAATTCCCACTTCTTTGACATTGTTAAAAAACGCAAAAAGTTGGTAGTATTCTTTCTGGGAAAAAGGATCATATTTATGGTCGTGGCAATGGGCGCATTCGAGCGTCATGCCCAAAAATGCCTTACCAAACAAGTCATTCCTATCAGTGACGTAACCGATGCGGTATTCTTCGGGAATAACACCACCCTCTTCCGTAATTTTGTGATTTCGGTTAAAGCCCGTCGCCAACAATTGCTGTTTGTAAAGCGCCTCATTATCGCGATTGGGGAGCAAATCACCCGCCAATTGCCACGTCACAAATTGGTCGTACGGCATGTTAGTGTTCAGGGCATGAATCACCCAATCTCGCCACGGCCACTGCGTGCGGTAGCCATCGTCCTGATAGCCGTGTGAATCGGCATAACGGGCCAAATCCAGCCAATAAACCGCCATTTTTTCACCATAAGCGGGATTTTTTAGCAATTCATCCACTGCTTTTTCGTAGGCTTTCGGGCTTTTATCGGCCAGAAAACTGTCCATCATTTTCAGGGTAGGCGGTAGCCCTACCAAATCAAGGCTGAGGCGCTTCAACAGGCGTTCTTTATCGGCTTCCTCGTTGGGACTAAACCCTTTTTGCTCCTGTTTATGCAGAATAAAATAATCAATCTCATTTTTGGGCCAATCCTCCTTTTTTACTTCAGGAAGTGCTGGTTTTTTGGGTGCCACAAACGCCCAGTGTTTCTCGTACTTAGCCCCTTGTTTTATCCATTTTTCGATGAGCGCGATTTCGTGCGACGACAGCTTGAGATTGGACGCGGGCGGCGGCATCAGCTTGGCGGTATCTTTGGTCGTTATGCGCAAGAAAACCTCCGAAAGTTGCGGTTCGCCCGCCACAATAGCATGGGCCGACGGATGCTCTTTCAGGGCTTGAAAGGCACTTTCTGGGTCGTCGAGCCGAAGGCCCGCTTGCCTTTTATTGGCATCAGGCCCGTGACAGGTCAGACATTTATCCGAAAGAATGGGGCGAATGTCAAAATTATAGCTGACCCGGTCAGGAATATGCTCCTGCGTAGCCCGGGTCGTTGAGCTATTGGTACACGACAGCAAATACCCACCAATTACTGCCGAAATACCTATACCAAAAAAGAAAATCTTTCTCATTGTGAATCGTTAAGCCAATAAATCCATCACGGCTTTCCCTTTACCGTCGGGTGTTGTATAAAAGGGTCTTTTTTCGATTTCATACTGAGTATCAGGCGGAATCCCCAACGCATGATAAATGGTTTGATGAATACCGTCAATCTTTACAGGATTTTCAATGGTCTTGCACGGACGCTCGTCGGCCGTTTTTCCATATACAAACCCCTTCTTGATTCCTCCACCAAACATCAGCATGGAACAGCCATCCGTAAAGTGGCGGTGCATTCCGTAAAATTTGATATCGTCCAAAATCTCAGGTTGTTTTACCTGCTCCTGTACCTTAGCTTCGGGGCGGCCCTCTACCATCATATCGCGACTGAATTCACTGGCGAGGACAATCAAGGTGCGGTCGAGATGCCCTGATTTATCCAAATCCTTCACAAGTTGTGCAATAGGCCCGTCAATCTGCTTTTTCATATCCACCAAGCGCGTATGGCCATTTTCGTGCGTATCCCAGCCAAAGAAAGGTTCATATTCAGTGGTCACGCTGATAAAACGGGCACCTTGCTCGGTCAATCTTTTGGCCAACAAACAGCCTAAACCAAAGCGACCTGTATTATAAATATCGTAGCTTTCTTTCGGCTCCGTGGTTAAATTAAACGCCTTAGCTTCGGGCGAATTGAGGAGCATATAGGCCTGCTCCATTGAGCGTTTCAGCGATTCTTTTTGGTAATCACTGCCAAACTCACCCACGGGGCTGTTGCTAATTAGATCATTGTACAATTGATTCCGGCGTTCAAAGCGTTTGGCATCCATTCCAACGGGCGGACGCACACTTTCTAGCCCCTGACTAGGGTCGGGGATGAAAAACGGGCCAAACTCATTGCCTAAAAATCCTGCCGTGTGAAAGGCTTTCAGCTCTTCGGCTTCTCCTACGGTAAACCGCTGACCGATGTCAATAAAAGCGGGAATAACGGGGTTTTTGGGGCCTAATTCTTTGGCAATCCACGCCCCCATGTGGGGCGCAGCCACCGTTTGGGGCGGCTCATAACACGTATGCCAGTGGTACTGATGGCGTGAATGTAAAATATGGCCCATATCTGCCGCCACATACGACCGTATGAGCGTTCCTTTATCCATCACCTTACCGATAGATTGCAGCCCTTCGGAGAAATTGATCCCATCCAAAACAGTAGGGATTGGTTTAAATGTACTCAGTACCCGGTTCCCTTCCATTCCTTTTTCAAAAGCCGTATATCGCTTGGGGTCAAAGGTTTCGGTATGGGCCATTCCGCCCGCCATCCACAGCAAAATCACCGTATCGGCGGTCCCATCCGTCTGCCCTACGAGTTTACTTTTACAGCTAGACAACAGACTTGGCATCGGAGCACTTGCGGCCAAAGCGGCCAAGGTTGCGGCACTGGTTTTTTGAAGAAATTCTCTTCTATTCCATCTATTTTTCATGATAAACATTGCGGTTTATACAAAATTCTACAAAGATTACGCCCCCGCTGGGGCTTTTTTGATTCTTCGCCATTGGCGAGATTTTTGGCCTTTGGTGGTGTTTTCACCGCCAATCCTGTAAGGGATGCACACTCACTGTTTTTTTAGACTCTCTTTTCTCGCTTTTACTTCTCTTTCATCAATAAATCAACTGAAACTCAGGGTGCAGCGTCATGGCCCAAACCAAATCCTGAATTCCTTCGTCGGTGGGCTTGGGGCCAATGATTTTTTGAGCCGCCGCGATTTCTTTGGACAACGGCTCCCGTCCCAGCGACTTTTTATAGAGTTCTTTCACCAATGCATCGGAAGTCGGATATTTGACTTTCCAAATCTTTGCGCCGTTTTTCAGGGCTTCATTAAATTGGGTTCCATTGGTCAATTCTAGTGCTTGCAAAAGATTCGCCTGAGAGTTTCGACTTGTGCTCACCGTTTCCCGGTTTGGTCGCCCCAAAGCCGTCAAGAAGGGATCTCTTTTTACCAGAGATGCACGCGTGAAAGGAATCTCCTGCTTGATGGTTTCGGGTAGTTGCTTAAAAACAAGCGCTGAATCTCCATAAATTGGATTAAAAACCACACTTACCGCATCCGCAAACTGCTCTGCCGTTAATCGCCTGCGCACCATTCCCTGAAATACAAAGTCAGGCGCTGTCACTAGGCCCGCATCTTTGATGCCAATGGAAGGCAATTGATACGTTTTGGAAGTCAGAATGGTATACATCAGTTTCTTAATATCATAGCCATTCGCCGCAAAATCAGACGCCAGCCAATCCAGTAAATCCTGACTCCAAGGTAAATTATCCATGGCATCTACCGGCTCAACAATGCCCCGCCCCATGAGTTGCGCCCATACCCGGTTCACCAACGTACGATAAAGTCGTCCATCTTTTGGCTGTACCAAAAACTCAGCCAGTTCTTTAAGTCGTTCTTCGGTCACAGGGGTCTCTTTTATTTGACCTAGTTCTTTAAACAACAACCCGCGCCCAGCTAGTTTACCCGTGGGCTTATCACAACGATGTATTTCCAACGTAGTATCGGCAAAAACATTGGCAAACGCGTAAGCATCTTCCAATTTCCAGTCGCTAATAAAACTATCATGACAAGAGGCACATTTCAGGTTCAGTCCCAAAAACACCTGCGCTACGTTTTGGGCGGCTTGCATTTCATTGCGCTGACTAGCATTGATGGTTCCGCGCCATTTAATTCCTTTGATAAACCCTGCAGATTCTTTCGTCGGGCTGATTAACTCTTTGACAAACAGATTGTACGGTTTATTGTTTTTGAGAGATGCATACAACCATTTTGTGATATTGAAACGCCCACCCGTGATGTATCCTGTTCCAGAATAATCATTACGAAGGGCATCGTTCCAAAACGTAAGCCAATGCTGGGCGTAGTCTTCGTTGCGAGCCAGTAGGCTTTTGACCAATATTTCCCGTTTGTCGGGGCGATTATCCTCGATAAACACCTGAATATTTTCGGGAGAAGGCAACAAACCAATGACGTCCAAATAAACCCGGCGGATGTACGTTCGGTCATCTACGACATTCTTCCAAGCAATTTTGTTTTTCTGAAAATACGCATTGACCAAGCGGTCAACGGGTTGCGTAAATTGGGCCGTTGCGGGGGGCAATTCTGGCATTCGGGGGGCCATTTCTGCCACTCGATAAATGCTTTTTTCGGGACCATCGGGCCACGGAGCACCTTGTTTTATCCAAAATTCCAAGAGAGCCACTTCTTTCTCACTGAGACGCTTGCCTTTGGTAGGCATCGCTTCTTTATGGCCTGTTGGAAGGGTGATTCTGCGTATAATTTCACTTTTGCCGGGATTTCCCGCCACGATAATCGGCCCGTCTTCGCCGCCTTTAAAGATAAATTCTTTTTTGTCTAATCGTAACTCCCCTTTTGTTTTGGTTGCGCTATGGCAACTGTAACAATTATGGGCCAAGATAGACCTCACTTCCACGTTCAATTCCACAATTTGTTCCTGCGTGAGGGGCTGATTGGTATTGGCAAACGTAAAGTTTGCACCTCCTTCGGTATTCTCTTTTTGTTCTTTGTTGAAAGGTAAAACGCCGGTCAGATAATCTTCTCCGTGCGTCAGTAAAGCGCCGTAGTGCCCAGCCAATGTTACGCCGCCTACGGTCATAAAAAGCATTGTTTTATAAAGCGAAGCGCGCCCCGTACGAAGGGCAAACAGTGAACCTAAGGCAAAAACCATGGTGGCAATGCCCGACCATTGGTGAATGGTGACGGTATCGCCGCCGTATTCGTCCTGATTGGCTAAAAGTAAACCCAGCGCTACAGCCAACACTGAGCTGATGGCCCCAATCCAAACCAAGGCGGTTATGCCAGCGCGCAATTCGACTGATTTGCGCCGCCAACCAACAATTTCAAGTATTAACGCTACGCAAAGCAAACTGATGGGGAAGTGGACGACCAAGGGGTGTAATCGGCCTAAAAACTGCCAAAGCCAGAAGATTTCTGTGGTTTCCTGCACGGTTTTTAACAAAAATAAGGGTGGTAAAATTTGGTTAAGAAAGTACCTGTCGTAGAATGCAAAATTGCTCTTTAGATTACGACAGGTACTTGTAAATGTACTACTTATAAAAGCGGACTCTTTATCAAATCCTACTTATAAAAGTCTGCCTGCTATTGGTAACCGGGATTTTGAGTGAGTTTGCTGTTGATCAAAATTTGCGGTGCCGGAATTGGTAGGTAATACTCAAAATCACTATACACATAGTCGAGCGCGTTGAAAGCAATTCCGCCTCTTGGTACCGTTGGACTTGTTTTTTCTTTGGCCGCATAAGCATTCATAAACGCCGCCAATTCAGCGGGCGTTTTGGTGCGCTGTAAATCAAACCAACGATGGTTCTCAAAAGCAAGCTCAACGCGTCTTTCTTTGAGTACGGCCGTACGGTAAGTGTCTTTTGTCAATCCAGTCAATTCTGCCAGCCCTGCCCGTTTACGTACTTGGTTCAGATATCCCAATGCTTCGGCATCTGGTCCGGTAGCTTCGTTGATGGCTTCGCCGAGCATCAACAACACATCAGAGTATCTAAGCACTGGCCAGTTATTGTCCGAGCGCCCCGTAATTGTGTGCGGGTAGCGGTATTTATTGATAAAAGGAATAGAGACAACCGTACCGTTGAGGGTGTAGCTAGTTTGCAAAGAAATATCTTTGCGAAGGTCGCCAGGTTCGTATGCCGCAATCATGTCATTGGTCGGGATATTACGACCGCTTGGAGTGGTATTAGCAAATCCTGTCACCGCTCCTTGAGAAAGGCGTGGCGCAAATAAATACACAAAGTTGCTTTGCTCGCCCAAGTCGTTGCCACCCTGATACTGAACTTCAAATACAGATTCTACACCGTTCTTTTTAGTCGGGTCAAAATTATCCTTGTAGTTGGCATACAAAGAATAACCCAAAGGCAACACCTGCTTTAAAGTAGAAACCGCCTCAGGATAACGCTTCAGGGTCAGATAAACTTTACCCAACAAGCTCAACGCGGCTCCTTTCGTAACCCGTCCTCTGCCCGCAGCAGGATAGGTAGTTGGGAGTAAGTTGACGGCATCTTTCAGGTCGGCTTCGATTTGCTTGTACACATCTGCCTGCGGAGATTTTACCAAATCAAAAGCTTCATTAGGGCTTTTCAACGTTTTGGTAACCAGCACGACGTCTCCAAAATAACGAACCAAATTAAAGTAATGGAAAGCTCTGATGAATTTCAATTGACCACCAATGGCGCTCTTGGCGGCGGCATCAATGGTGCTTGTTTCAAGCTTTTCCAGTGCATAGTTGATATTGTACATGGCGGAATAATGGTTATTCCACAAAGCCGCTATTTCACCATTGCCAGGGTTAACGGTCGAAAACTCAAATGCTTCCCAACCAGCTGCTCCCCCACGGTCAAGGGGGTTGAAATCAAGCGTTGTGTTGTCAGACATAAATTCCTGTCCCAAATACGCGGTGTTGGTAATTCCCTGCAACTGACCATACACTCCGTTGAGCGCCTGCTCAAACTGGGTTTGGTTTTGGTAGAAAACATCCGTACTGATTCGGGTAGGGTCAGTGGTCGTCAGGAAATCATCGTTACAAGAAAACTGAACGAAGCCAAGTGTTATAAGTATAAAAGAGGTTATTTTTTTCATTTCTGCGTAGAATTAAAAGTTAAACTTAGCACCAACCGCCAACGTTCTTGGAACAGGATATGACTCATCGTCATTGTTCAATTCCGTGCCGCCTCTTACACCCGCATCAGGGTTATTGCCAGGGTATTTAGTAAATAAAAACAAGTTGTTTGCCGTTACAAAAATACGGGCATCGCTCAATACGGATTTGAATTTAGGAAGGTTATAACCAAGGGTTACGGCTTTTAACCAAACATAGCTGCCATCGTATACGTAACGCTCACTACTCTCGCGTGACCATTTGAAGTAGTTGGTTCCACCCTGTGAATTTTTAGCATTTGGATTGGAACCTGGGTTGGAAGGTGATCTCCAACGGTCTTTCGCTTTGTCCAATACGTTAAACACGCCGTCCATGTTCATGGTCGATGCTTCGATGTTACGATAGATGTCAAAGTCGTGTGCTCCCACAAACAAAACGTTCAGGTCAAAACGACGATAATCAGCCGCAACGGTCCAAGCCCACGTAAAAGCAGGGTTTGGATTTCCGATTTCAACCATGTCTTGTGTGTCGTACGACACTACGCCGTCGCCGTTGGTATCGGCAAATTTCATACCGCCCGGAATCACACCGTCTTGCTTAGGCCACGCGTCGATTTCGGCTTGCGTATTGAAGATACCCAATTTTTGGTACCCATAAATCATTCCGATAGGGCGGCCTACTTTTTGTACGTTATAGCCACCATAGAAACTGCCGTAATACAACATATCATTCGCGCCTTTGATGGCTAATATTTTGCTGCGGTTTACGGTAAGGTTAGCATTGGTCCGGAAATTCACTTTTCCAATGGTTGTTCTGAAGTCAGCACTTACTTCTACCCCACGGTTCTGCACTTTTCCGATGTTATCCAAACTTGAAGTAAAACCTGACACCGCTGGGATAGAAATGGGCAGCAACATGTCGTTGGTAATTTTGCTATAATATTCAAACGTGAAGGTCAGCTTGTTGTTGAAAGTAGCCACGTCTAAACCAATGTCCAACTGGTTTGATTTCTCCCATTTCAGGTTGGAGTTTGCAAATGAACTAATCACTTTTCCTGCCGCAAATGCATTGCCGAGGATATAGTTATTGGCTCCGACAAACGCCAAACTTGGATAATTACCGATATTGTTGTTACCAGTTACCCCCCAGCTTGCTCTCAGTTTCACATCCGTCAACCAAGAAGCTTTAGGCATAAATGACTCTTCCGTTAATCTCCAACCTACCGAAGCTGCAGGAAAATCTCCGTATTTGTTTTGAGCTCCAAACCGTGAACTTCCCTCACGACGGAATGACGCTGAAAACAAGTATTTATCTTTGTACGAATAATTGGCGCGGGCAAAATACGCCAACAGTCCCCAACCATACTCATAGGAGTTGGAAGAACGAATAGATGCCGCCCCCAAATAAGGAACCAAATCATCCGGGAATGTATTTCCTGAGCCATCTACCCCGTATACAGTTTCTTTCTGAGAAGTTACCCCCAACAAAAAGTCCATGGACTGATTAGCTCCGATTTTAGGCGTGTAGGTCAAGAGTTGGTCAAAAGAATAATTGCGCAACTGCTCGTTTATATCCCGGGCCGTCGCAATTCTAGGAGGTGCGCCTGCTGTACCAGAAGCCACCGATAAACCGATAGTCGAAGGCACGTACTCTTTAAACGTATTGAAGTTAATCTTTGCATTGACCGAAGTACGGAATTTCAGGTTCTTCAAAATGGCAATTTCTGCAAAACCATTGGCAAGTACATCTCCGATATTTCTTCTTCTGATCACATTGTTAAGTACAAATACAGGGTTAGGAAAACCAAAAGCTCCGTCAACCCCGCCAATGTAAGGGCGCATCGTACCGTCATCGTTATAAATTGGTTCGCGCGGGTCCATCAACAACGCACCTCCTACCAAGGCGCTACGACCGTCGGTATTGGCTAAGTTTTGTTTGGTATAGCTACCGTTTACGTTCATCCCAACGGTCAGGAACTTAGTAACCTCACCTCCGATATTACTACGAATAGAAACCCGGTCGTAATTTGTCTTGATAATAGACCCTTCTTCTTTAAAATAACCCACCGAAAGCATTGATTTTAGCGGGCCTTTTCCCGACGAAATCGTCAGGTTTACGTCCATATAAGGTGCATTGTTGTTCATGATAGCCCCAAACCAGTCGGTCGAATACTTGGTCTGCTCTGGGTATCGGAAACCAATAGGTACCTCTTCCAATCTCGGTTCTCTATTCTGAAAATAACGGATACCATCTTCAAAAATCTCCTTTTTAAACTGGGCAAATTCAACCCCATTGAGCATTTTTACCCTTCTAGAATCTGGCACATTCTGAATACCATAATCAATAGAAAGATTCACGTTCACTTTTCCTTCTTTTGCGCTTTTGGTGGTAATCAACACTACCCCGTTAGAACCTCTCGCTCCGTAAATCGCGGTTGAGGCGGCATCTTTCAAAACCGTGATGCTTTCGATGTCGTTGGGGTTTAAGTTTTGCCCAACCGAAGTACCTACGGCAAACCCGTCAATTACGTAAAGAGGGTCACTACCCGCTCCCAAGGAACCTATTCCCCGTACCCGTACTTCAAATATTCCGCCCGGCGTACCGCTTTTCTGCTTCACCACTACCCCAGCCGCGCGGCCCTGAAGCAGCTGGTTCATGTTGTTGGCGGGCTGCTCACCAATATCTTTCATATTGATGACCGATACCGCCGATGTAATATCCTGCTTCCGTTGCGAGCCGTATCCCACAACTACCACTTCCTGCAAGGCTTTCAAGTCTTCTTCGAGCGTTACGTCAATGGTTTTCCGCCCTTGGCTGTTGATGGTTTGGCTAATCAAACCCACGTACGAAAAAACCAATGTCGGGTTCGTTTTTGTAGTTGTAATTTTGTACTCTCCGTCCGAGTTGGTCGTTGCACCATTGGTTGTTCCTTGCTCAAGAATAGTTGCCCCTGGGATTCCCAAACCATTGGCGGTGGTTACCTTGCCCTGAATTTGCACTCCTTGTGCCACTCCCTTGAAGGCAAGCAGCATACAAAGAATAAAAAGTCGAATTTGTCTCATAATAAAGGTTGTGTTAAGGGTTGTTTAAATTGTTTAATTAACTTTTGAAACTGATGGTCATGGAATAGTTAGCTACATAGATGAATAGGATTAAATGGTGTTTTTTTAGGGTAAATTAATTAGGTGAATGAATAAAATTTAACACTTTTTTACTTTGCAACAATCAACTGATTTTCAATAACTTACATGTAAGTTTTTATTTTTCCTATACAATTCATAATTGAATTTATCCTGTACTAGCCTGCCTAAGTGCTTTAGTATGGACAAGGATTCTTGCGATTGACAGTACGATGGTATAAGTGCTAAAATCCTTTCATTTATATAAACATATTGAGTTTATATTTAACAAATCTAATCCAAAGAAAAAGCATAGTATTTGCTCAAAATGGTCATTCTTTTGCACTTTTTGATATTTAAATGGTATTAAATACAGCCCATTAGCTCCCAAATCAAACGTTAAAATAAAATCAAAATTAACTACAAAATCAATAATTAAATCACTGAATATCAAATATTTAAACCATAACTAAAATCATAACAATACACAAAAAAAGAGGTCTCCGTTGGTGGGAGACCTCTTTTGGTGAATCATTAAAAAACGACTAGACAATACTACCTAAAATAGGTCATTATTCCGTCGGCGATCAACTGGTGTCCTTTTTCGTTTGGATGATTTACCTGCGACATATAGGAAGAAATAATTTCACCAGATTGTATTTTTTTTTGAAAAAAGGCATAACTGTCTACCAATCCCAGATTATGCTCTTTTGCCATCTCAATGATTTGTTTTCGGTGTTTTTCTAAGGCACTCTCTGGATCCAACAAAGCTGTACGTTGGTCAGGCGAGGGCGTGAGCAGGATCACTTTTATCTTTTTTTGAGCGGCTTTTTGTATCATAGATACCCACGCTTTTCGGGCCTCCTCAAGCCCCATGCCACGGTCATTTAATGCGTAGTCAATAAAAATAACATCTGGCCGATGCACCAGTACTTCCGTTTCAAATCTATCTGCACCACCTTTTGAACTTTCGCCCCCAATCGACGTATTAATCACGTTGATGACCGCATACGGATAGAGCGCCTTCAATTGTTTTAATACCTGATAAGGATATGCTTCCAAAGTATTAACGACGGGTGTCTTGAAGTAGCCTGCTGGCACTGAATGACCGTGAAAAACCAGATTGATGGCCCTGTTTTTAGGCCATTCTTTGGTTAGTTCAGTTTTAAGGTCACTCATATAAGTTGATGGGTCTGCAATCTCCTTTCTTGGAGTCCATTGCAGGGAAAACACAACGAGTAAAAAAAGGTATCGCTTCTTCATTGACGGTAAGGGTTCGGTCATTTTAAATGAAATACAAGTAAACAAGACGCAATCAATACTTGATTTTTCAAAGATTATTTTATACAAAAGACATCTTTGGCGGGTCGAAGTTAAAAATCGACTTTCGTAAGTATTCAATTTAGGTGGGCAACATTCCAGTTAGTCAAAAAAAATCTTATCTTTTCGAAACCATAGACGCAACCAATCATTTTAAAATTCCGTAAACAATTATCGGATGTTATTTTCTCGTGCGTTGAAAACTTTGCCGGAACTGCTTGAAGGCTGTCTGAAAAACGACCGCAAGTGTCAAGAATTGCTGTATAAGCAATTCTACGGTTACGCTATGGGGGTTTGTATGCGTTATGTTCCGAACCGCGAAGAGGCCCTAGAAGTAGTAAACGACGGTTTTCTGAAAATATTCCAAAAAGTTCAGATGTACGACGCTGAAAAACCCTTTAAAATATGGCTGAGGCGCATAATGATAAATACCGCTCTGGACCATTATCGTCAAAATGTAAAATTTCAACACAACACAGATCTCAGTGTTGCCGAAAATACCATTGCCGCTGCTGACAGCGACAACGTCTACAGTACCTTGGCGCACGAAGATTTGATTGAACTTATTCAACAGCTTACCCCATCGTACCGTACCGTATTCAACTTATACGTCATTGATGGTTATTCACACGAAGAAATAGCCCAGCGTTTGGGCATAAGTGAGGGCACTTCCAAATCTAATTTGGCCCGTGCCCGCGAAAACTTAAGAGTTATGTTATCTAAAAAGAAAAGCAATGAGTATGCAAGAGTTCCCAGATGATTCGCTGGACGACCTCTTCAGAAAATCTGCTGAGGAGTTTGAGCCAGAATTTGAGCCTAAAGCATGGGCTGCAATGCGCAAAAAATTAGACAGTACTGACACTAACGGAACCCCGAAAAAACGTTCGCTCCTCCCTTTAGTGCTATTACTTTTGTTATCCTCTGGTGTTATCATTGGCGGAGTTCTTTTATGGCCTCGGGTTAACACACCGCTGTCCAGTAAACCTGCCGTTGCTCCGTATGATACTCAACAAAGTTCTACCTCAACCACCGAAGCAGACAATCAACCCAAGACAATAAAACAAGCTCAAGCGGCTTCTGAACATAATCCCCGCAATCCTGAACTAAATAATTCTAACCAAAACCCTGAATCTGGAGCGAAAAATACCGTTGAAACAGGAGCGGTTTTACCTGATAATTCAACAAAAAGGGAAGAGTTTACTTCTGGCAACGCCCGAGCACCTAAAACGGTTTTACGCGACAGTAAAATTGGTAATAGTACTACCAACCCAGAAAACATTGGTGTCGATTCACCGTCCTTCCCCGCTAAATCTAATGAGCGAACGGCTAGAGAAACGAACAAAAAAAACAAGGCAGATAATCGGAATAAATCAACCCGCCCATCCCTTGCGCTTTCTGGCAAACCATTGTCGTCTAGCAACGACTCAAAAATTAGTACAAAATCGGCACAAAATACCAGCAATAGCCCCCAAAGCAGTTTTGTTGAGCCATTGACATCAAAAAACAGCAGTTCTACCAACAGAAAGCAAGCAGGCATTGGGTCAGAACGCTCTACGGCTTCATCCAACTCCGTTTCAAAAGAGTCAACATCGGCCACGATTTCGCTTCCTAACAATAATGGAAATCAAGAAAACCTAAGCCCAATGCTGCGGGTCAGTACCCCAAATACGCTGAGCATCCATCCTTGGCATCTGCTCAGTGTAGCGTATGCCTCCCCTACGGTTTCGTATACTTCTCCCCTGCCCCCACCAGTAGTAGCCAAAGCTACGCAAGCCGAAGCGGGGCCACTTTTCAGAAAAGGGCTAAGCCTGCGAATATTGGTCGCCCCCGATTTGAGTTACATTGGGTTTGACCAAATGAAACGACCCGGAACCACATTGGGAGCCATGCTCGAATACCGTTTCAGCAAAAGAATAAGTGTTCAAGCGGGCGCTTTACGTGCCATGAAACTCTATGATGCCACTGGAAGCCAGTACATTTGGCCCGAAGTCTGGAACTCTCAAAAAGCACGCCCCAGTGCCATCGAAGCCGCCTGTAAAGTGCTTGATATTCCGCTCAACGTGCGGTATGACATCACTCAATCAACCAACAAACGCTGGTTTGTTTCGACGGGAATCACGAGCTATAAAATGCTCAACGAGAAATACATCTATACCTATCCGCCACATTCTTATAATATCAAATGGCCCGACTGGGAGGGTTCTACGGGTAGTTATTGGTTCGGAGTTTTGAATTTTTCGATGGGTTTTGAACGTCAGATTGGCAAAAAAATTACCTTGCAAGCAGAGCCTTATTTTAAATTACCTTTGGCCCAAGTGGGTTTAGGAAAAATAAAACTGAATACCGCAGGCCTGTTTATTTCTGCCCGCTATCGTTTGGGTCGTTTCTAAATCAAATTCATCAATTCATTGACCATCGTTT
The DNA here is from genome assembly GCF_003325355.1 of Runella rosea. Taxonomy (GTDB): domain Bacteria; phylum Bacteroidota; class Bacteroidia; order Cytophagales; family Spirosomataceae; genus Runella; species Runella rosea. The sequence continues at coordinate 6,315,432 of NZ_CP030850.1, read as the reverse complement.
CGGCACCAATATAAAGCGGCGCCCGCTGATGAAGTGATTCTGGTTCGACCTCCAATATACGTTGAAAACCGTTGGTCGCTTTGGCCCCTGCCTGTTCAGCAATCATGGCCAGCGGAAAACATTCGTACAAAAGCCGCAATTTTCCTTTGGGGTCTTTGCTCGTAGGCGGATACAGGTAAATGCCGCCTTTGAGTAGGTTTCGGTGAAAATCACCCACCAATGAGCCAATATAGCGCGCCGAATAGCTGCGTTTGCGGCATTCTATTAGGTATTCTCGTACAAAGCTTTCGTAGCTGTTGTAATTGCCTTCATTGTACGAAAAAATCTTCCCGTCCTGCGGGCTACGAATATTGGCGTGGGAAAGTATAAATTCTCCCAATGAAAAATCATACGTAAAACCTGCTACACCGTTGCCCGTAGTGTATACCAAAATGGTTGAAGAGCCATAGAGAATATACCCTGCCGCCACCTGCTTATCGCCACCTTGCAGAAAGTCCTCAATGGTAGGTTTTTCACCAAGCGGACTTACCCGCCGATAAATGGAAAAAATGGTACCAATAGATACATTGACGTCAATATTGGAGGAGCCATCCAACGGGTCGATGGCTACCACGTATTTACTTTGATTGTTTCCCGTGTGAATAATATCGTCTTCTTCTTCCGAAATAATCCCGCAAACTTCTCCTCCATTAATAAGCGCCCGGATAAATCGAATGTTTGCCACCACATCGAGTTTCTGTTGGGCTTCGCCCTGCACATTGTTGGTTCCAAACCCTCCCGTAATATCAATCAACCCCGCTCGGTTAATTTCCCGGTTAATAATTTTTCCAGCAAGCGCTATGTCTCTCAAAAGTTGAGAAAGCTCCCCCGTTGCAAACGAAAAAGCATTTTGATTGTGCATGATATAACGGTCCAACGTTACACCTACGGGTACTGCAATGTGTTGGTCAATATTCGTTTCCATAATTTACCATCATTGAGATTGTTGTTGGGAGAGCTTTTGTGCAAAACTACGAAATATTATATTTTTAAAATCAAATTATCGAAAATATAATTTCGATAATTATAAAAATTATACAATTTTAAATACATCTAAATTTCATCCAATTTTTTACCAAAAACTTCAAATTTCAGACACCAACATAACGCTTAATGAGCCGCTCAATGGGGGGTAGGTAACTTCTCCCGAAGAGATTAACATGAACCAGTAACGGGTAGAGATTATAAATCGGAATACGGGCTTCAAAATGAGGCTCAAAAGGAAATGATTCTTGGTAATTTTCGTAAAATTCGTCATCAAAACCACCAAATAGATGCGTAAATGCCAATTCAGCTTCCCGATATCCGTAGTAAGGAGCAGGGTCGACAAGGGAGACTCTCCCGTGCTCATTGATGAGAAAATTGCCCGACCATAAATCGCCGTGAATGAGCGCGGGTGCTTCAGTGGGAAGTAAATTTTTAAGCAGCGGATAAAATCGCTCTAATCGATTGTACAATTCAGCCCCAATCAGGTTATTGTACAATGCCAATCCTGCCTGAGGGCGTAGGCGTTTTTCTACAAAAAAGTCAATGCCATTTTCATAAAAAGTATTATTCTGTTCTAACGAGCCAAGGTAATTATCGAAGTTTAATCCAAAAAAAGGCTGCGTGTGCGAATGTAACTTGGCGAGCGACTGGCCGAAAGTCCGCCAAAAATTTGGGTGCTGTCCACCATTTTCGACAAACTCCTGTATTAAATAAGCCCGACCGCCGTTTTTGCCATAACCATATACCTCGGGAATGTGAATCGCATTTGTATTTCGTAAAAGGGCTAAACCACGCGCCTCTTTTTCGAACATATCTTCTTTTTCGGCATGGTTAAATTTGACAAAAAACGTACCTTCGGGCGTAAGAACACGGGCCGCCGTATTGATGCTCCCTCCCGCTACAAAACGAGCGTCATTCACTTCGACCGCCTTGCCGAAGGTTTCAAAAAGAATACTTTCAAAAAACTGATATTGATCAAGTCCATCCCACATACCCAAGAATTAAGCACCCATTGATTGTTTACTTACGCTATGAATCCAAACCTAGTAAAACTTTTTCAAATAGCCCAAAAACCTGAGCGGCGAATCGTTGGCCTGATGTCAGGTACTTCGATGGACGGGTTAGACATTGCAGTGTGCCGTTTTAGCGGAAGTGGCTCCACCACCCACGTGACACTTGAACACTTCGACACCGTTGTTTTCGGTGAGGATATTAAGGATGAAATACGCAAAGTATTTGCAAAAAAAGAAATAGACTTTCAGTTGCTCTGCCTGCTCAATGCATGGATTGGAAAACTTCATGGCAAGATGATTTTGGATAGCCTGAAAAAGTTCAATCTCACTCCCAACGACATAGACATCATAGCCAGTCACGGACAAACCGTTTTTCATGCCCCAAAAATCCTCCATCGCATTGAAAAATATCCCAATGCGACCCTTCAAATCGGCGACGGCGACCACATTGCCGTTACAACGGGCATAACAACGCTGAGTGATTTTCGTCAAAAACACTGTGCCGCGGGCGGCGAAGGTGCCCCACTGGCCGTATATGGTGATTATTTTATTTTCTCCCAAAAGGACGAAAATCGCATCATGCTCAACATGGGTGGAATTGCCAACTTTACTTATTTGCCCGGCAATCTGAACGCCCAAGAAGTGTTTGTGACCGATACTGGGCCGGGAAACACCCTCATTGATGCTTTTGCGCGCAAATTCTTCAACTTGCCCTATGACAAAGGCGGTAAAATTGCCGCAAGCGGAAAAGTACATGATGAACTGTTGAAATGCCTCAAAAAAGATGCGTTTTTCGACGCCCCTTTCCCTAAGACCACTGGCCCCGAATCATTCAGCCTCGATTACGTGCGTTTGGCACAGCAACGCAGCGGTACAACATCGCTGGCCCCCGAAGACCTGATGGCTACCCTAACCCGGTTTTCTGCCGAAACCATTGCGGAGTCCATCTTGAGGGTTTGTAAAAAAGACGAAAGTTATCGCCTTTTTTTAAGTGGTGGTGGAATGCATAATCCTGTATTGGTGGGTGCATTACGCGAATTATTACCAGATTATGAAATGGATATCACGGATTCATTGGGAATTGTGGGAGATGCTAAAGAAGCCGTCTTGTTTGCCATTTTGGCCAACGAAGCGCTCTGCGGCCAACCCACTGATTTTGGCAACCGAGAAGGTGTGCCTAGCATATCAATGGGTAAAATTTCGTTACCTTCATAAAAAGACAATAACAACAGTGCAACAAAAAAAAGGGAGGAAAAACGCATTTCCTCCCCCAGATTCCAACTTACCACTTTGCCTCAAATCATTCGTTTTAGCTGAAATCTAGCAAATTGGATGGCTCCTTTTCGACGAACAAGCAGCGATATTTCTTTTCCTTCTCCTTTTTGAAGAAGTTTGTATACTTCACTGATAACCAGTTCGTCCGAAGATTTATTATTGATAAACAAGACTTCGTCGCCTTCTTGTAGCCCCGCTTCCCAAGCAGGTGAGCCCTCAATGACTTTGTCGATGTAGAATTTGCGGAGGTCTGTGCCCTTGGCCCGCAACTCCATGCCGCTCATATCATGCTCAAACGTTTCTTTTAGGCGACGCTTGACGGGTTTAAGCACCATGTAGCGATCTGCATAGTTGAACGTAACCCGAAAACGTCGCAATAGTTCACAGCCGATGTTTCCTTGTCGTTCATTGCGAGCCGCAAATTTTACCCCAAAAGCCAGACTGTCGGGAAAAGAAGCCAGCACGTTGTCCAATTCATATTTGCCGAAACGGACTTTATCGATTCGGCCCAAGCTTCCATTAATGACGCCGTTCAGTCCGCGTCCCAGTTGGGCACGAAGGACTTTCTCGGGAAGTTGGATTTTATTATCATACGATTTATCAATCAACAGTGCATGACCCGCACCTGTGTCAATCACAACCCGAATCGGCAACTCGGTACCGTTCCCCACCAGCGCAATAACATCCGCGTACGGCTTGGTATCTTCAATGATAATCGGATAACGGTCACCATGTCGGCGGCGGTATTTGTAGCTTTCAGGATTCATCAATACGAGTTCGCGATTGGTAAAATCAATTGTAACCACAAAATTATTGAACACTTCATAGCCAAAAATTCCGTCAATCGGTATCCCCACGTATTCTGAAAGTTGCAGTACATCCTCTTCCAAAACCACGATGTTTTGGTAGGTAGCCCGCATCTTTCCCATTTCAATGACATTCCCAATGGCCACCGACGCATTCAGCGATTCACCTTCTCCTGCGCCTGTCAGTTGTACCCGACGAGTAAACCGTAGTTTTTGGTTTTTAATGGCATCGGGCTTAGTAATGATTAGCGAACTTACACCCGTATCAAGAATAAAATGAAGGGTATCAGAATTGTTGATTTTGAGGGGAACAACAATGAGATTTGCGTGCAATTCAAAGGGAATCCGGGTAAATTTGGCATTCCCAGTTAAAAAATATCCGAACTTATCTTCTTTCTTGGTGCTTTTTTGAGCGAAGATAAAAAAAGGTAAAAAGAAAAATAGAGCCAAGTGTAAATGACGTCGTGCCATAGCTGTACCCAAAAAAGCGTTTGGGTGTTGGTAAAGATAATCTTGTTTCTTAGAAAAACAAAAAATATACCCAAAAAAGTGCCGTTTTGAATTAATATATTCTTACTAATTTCGCAACACTTTCTTATCGGGTAAAAGCACGTTTTTAGATAATTTTGAATTTTGCATCTAAACAGTAAAAAAGTGTTTATAAAGCCTAAATATACGAAATAAAATCAACCCAATATTCATTCAAACTCCTCTATTCCAATGAGAAAAAAAATAGTAGCCGGCAACTGGAAAATGAACAAAACCCTCGAAGAGGCGCTGATTCTTACCTCAGAAGTGGTCAATATGGTTCGCGACGAAGTACGTGGCGACGTGGAAGTGATCCTGTGTACCCCTTACATCTATCTGCCGGTATTACAAAAATACGTTGAAGAAGTAGACCGTATCTCTTTGGGAGCTCAAAATTGCCACCAAAAAGCCTCTGGTGCCTATACAGGAGAAATCTCTGCCCCGATGCTTGCCGCCCTCGGCACGCCCTACGTGCTGGTTGGACACAGCGAGCGCCGTCAATATTTTGGCGAAACGGATGAATTATTGGCCGAAAAAGTAAAAATCGCCTTAGCTAATGGCCTCAAACCTATTTTTTGCTGCGGTGAATTGCTCGAGCAACGCCAAAATGAAGATTTCATTGCCATCGTAAAAGCCCAAATCACCGCCGCTCTTTTTGACCTGTCGGCCGAAGATTTCGGAAAAGTAGTGATTGCTTACGAACCCGTTTGGGCGATTGGCACGGGCCTCACGGCTACGTCGCAGCAAGCACAAGATATGCACGCGGCATTGCGCGAGCACATTGCTGGCCAATACGGCGCCCAAGTCGCCGACGATACCACCATCCTGTACGGTGGAAGCTGCAACGAAAAAAATGCCGCCGAACTCTTTGCTTGTCCCGATGTAGATGGTGGCCTCATTGGCGGTGCCTCGCTCAAGTCACGCGAATTTACCAACATCATCAAAGCACGGATGTAATTTTTGAGCAGTATAGCTTGCTTTAACAGTCTGACGGTTTAAAACCGTCGGACTGTCAAACTTTCGCCTCGGCTGAAATACCACCTGCCAAACTATATTCCTTCTCCCTAAAAACCGCCTCAAAACCATGAAAATCACTCGTTTTTCTTCTGCCTTAGCGTTAGGCTTTCTTTTATTATTCAACGCCTGCCAACGCCCTACGTCAAAACTGCAAACGGGAGGAATCATCGTAAAAGAGGGGTTTATTGATTGTTTTCAAGCGGGCCTTCAGGCCGCAGGGAAAGATGTGTGGTGCGAAGCTTCGGCAGTATTGAACGACGGAAATTATATTTCAATGGCCAACGACAAAGACATGCCAGGCACCGATGCATCCATTTTTTACTGGGCCTACGCCGAAACGGGTGTTTTTGGAAGTAAGCCCACGTATGTTACCCAAAATCTTTTCAAAACCGCCCAAAAATACGAAGATTTCGCCCTGACACCCGACCGTAAAGTGGCCTTTTTAACCACCGCCTTCGACCGGGTAAAAGAAGGAAGTACCGAATGGGATAGCTACAACGCGCTGCTTTATTGGCCCGTTAATGGCGACAGCCCGCAGACCATCCAACCCAAAGCAGTTCACTTAGCTACGGGCGAGAAGTTTTCGATGGGATTGCGGAATGCGTTGTCAAAAGCCTTACGCTCTACTGAGTTTCCTGATGGCATGCCCTATTTTAAAGTGGAAGGATTTGCAGCTACCAACAATAAACTCTTTTTCGGGATTCGGGAAGAAGGTAAGAAGTACGATGATTTTAAATATAAAGCCAAAGTGTTGACGATTTCGTATCGTTTTGAAAAAGATTCGTTGGTGGCAGGGACTGACTTTCAAACCCTGGCCGATATTGACATTGCTACGCTGGAGCCTTCCCTTCCCAAGCCGTTGGCCCTTTCGTGCCTCGAATTTGACGCCAAACGCAATATCTTTTGGGTCTTGACTTCCATGGAAAGCGAAACCCAACTCAACAGCGCCTACCTCTGGTGGGCCACCGAGGCCGATTTGAAAAGTGGTAAACTTCATTTGGTCAAAGACCGCGCCACTGGCCAGCCCTTAAAGTTTACCCATAAGGCCGAAGACCTTACGCCCGTTGGTTCTAACCGTCTGTTCGTCATCCACGACGACGACCGCAACCGCACCAAAATCGGCGACCAAACCCGCCAACCGCATCAAGCTGCCTATACGATTGTGGAGTTTTGAGATAGATTTTTTGTTTTTTTTATGCCGTCGTTGGTGTTTTTCACCAACGACCTATTTTATCTCAAATTCATCGGCATCCAAATGCGCCGGAAAACGCTCTCGAAACGCCCGTAGCGCTTCATAATCAAGCGTTTGTTCAATAACAATCTCATTGGCACTGCGCCGATTCAATAATTCGCCCTTGAAATCAATCACGGCCGAGTCTCCCGCATGATACAGGCCGTTTCCATCCTCTCCTACCCGATTAACGCCGATGGCGTAACTTAAATTTTCGATGGCGCGGGCCTGCAAAAGCGTATTCCAAACCTGACGCCGAACGGCGGGCCAATTGGCAACGTAAACCAGCAAATCGTATTCCATCTGCCGATTGCGCGCCCAGACAGGAAAGCGTAAATCATAGCAAATCAACGGGCACACCCGCCAGCCTTTGATTTCTTTGATGATGCGGCGTTCCCCTGCCGCGTAGTGCTCATGTTCTTTGCCCATCCGAAACAAATGACGTTTGTCGTAAGCGTCAAATTCACCATCGGGCTGCACCCATAGCAAGCGGTTGAAATAATTGCCGTTTTCCTTGACGACATAACTTCCCGTAACCACCGCCCCCGTCTGCGCTGCCATTTGACGCATCCACTTGAAGGTGGTCAAATTCATGGGCTCGGCTACGGTTTCGGGCTTCATGGTAAAGCCTGTTGTAAACATTTCGGGCAAAACGATGAGGTCAGCGGGCTGCTCCAAGGCCGCAATTTTTTCTTCCAGCATGGCCAAATTAGCCGTTGGATTTTCCCAATGTAAAGAAGTTTGAATAAGCGCAACGCGTAAATCCATAACGATCTGGTTCCCTTTAGTTAGCATTACTTCAACTCATTTGATTTGATTTCACGCGTCCAAAGTGGCTGATTTTGAGCGTTAAAAACGGTTACTTTCAAAACACGCTCTTTGGCTGGGCCTGTGATTTCGAATAGCCCAAAATTGCGCGTGTTGCCCACCACTGTTCCTTCAACAAAAGTGGTAGCACTTTTTTCGGCATCAATGGGTTTTCCAGCACCAGAAGTCAGGGGCGAAATGGTAAAATCGTACAACGGATAGGTACCAAAACGATCAAGTTTGTGTAAGGCCGTATGGTGACGGTCGCCTGTGAGAAAAATAACCCCGGGAATTTTGGCATCGGCGATTTTTTGCAGAAAACGGGCCCTTTCTTCACCGTAAATGGCGTAGTTTTCATACACTGCTGCGGTGTTGATGACTTGGCCACCCGTTACGATAAATTTAAAAGATGCTTTGCTGTTGGTCAAGGCATCAATCAGCCAGTTGATTTGGGCTTCTCCGAAATAAGTACGGTCGTCGGCGCGGTTGTTGGGGGCACGAAACCAGCGGTCGTCGAGCATAAAAAACTGCGCATCGCTCCATTCAAAGGTTCCTGTACAAGCACCTTCAAAAATGTAATTGGGATTTCCCCAAAACAAACGAAAAGCTTCTGAAGTAACGTTTTTGTGCGCAAAACTGCGGTCGGAGTCATTAGGGCCATAATCGTGGTCGTCCCAAATCGCGTAGTGGTGTACCGAGCCTAACAAAGGCTGCATCTCGGGCAACGAGCGCGTATGCGTGTTGCGGTACAAAACCCCCGTACGGGTATTCCAATCAGGCTCACGGGTATAAACATTATCGCCACCCCATACCATAAAATCAGGTTTTTGAGAGACAATACTCTTAAATATTTCATAGTCGCCACCGTAAGAATTAGGGCGATCGTAAGGCGCATCGTTGACGTACGTACAACTGCCAAACGCAAATTTGAGCGCGGGCGGGTCGGTACGCCACTGCCACAAGGTCTGCGACTGAAAACTGAGCGGATAAGTGATGGCTACCTTTTTACCATCCACCCATACTTCATAGTCATATTTTTTGCCAGGCTGCACTTGGTCGGCAATCAGACGTGCAATAAAGGCCGTATTTTTGGCGGTTAAGGTTTCGTCGGTTGACCATTTTTGCGCCATGTTTCCCTGTTCCCAATACACAAATTTTACCTTGGCTGGCTGCTTGGTTTGCACCCACAAAAGCACTTCACGCATATCAGAATAGCCCACCATCGGCCCTGATTGGATTTGGGCCAAAAGCGAAAACGTAACAAAACAAAGAAGGAAATGTACGAATAGCAGTTTTCTCATGGTTATGGTTATTTTTGACGCAAGTTAAAAAACAATCCATTGAGCAGTAGCTTCATTGATCTTTTTCAATGTAAAGATTGTGTGAATTAATCTCCTTATGAAAGACCTTTTTTCGGGCCACGCCACCGATTACGCCCGCTATCGCCCCGACTACCCCGATACGTTGTACCAGTGGGTTTTCCAACATGTCCAACATTTTGATAAGGCCTGGGATTGTGCCACTGGCAACGGTCAGGTAGCAACCGTTTTAGCAAAACACTTCCGCGAAGTGGAAGCAACAGACCTCAGCCAAGCTCAACTCAGTCAGGCGGTTTTGTTACCCAATATTCATTATCAAGTAAGCCCCGCCGAATCCTCGCCCTTTGACGCAAATACATTTGATTTAATTACCGTCGGACAGGCGCTGCATTGGTTTGATTTTGAGCTTTTCAACGAAGAAGTAAAACGAGTGACCAAAAAAGGCGCAATTATCGCAGTTTGGGGCTATGAATTGCTCACTATTTCCCCCGAAGTGGATGCCATTATTCTGGATTTTTACCAAAATACCATCGGCGATTATTGGGACGACGAGCGCCGCCACATTGAAAACCAGTACGCTGACGTTCCTTTTCCTTATCGCAATATAAAAAAGAGTGTTTTTCTGCAAAGCTACGATTGGTCGTTGACGCAACTCTGCCTCTACCTCAACACTTGGTCAAGTGTGCGCAAGTTTGAAAAAGCCAACGGTTACAACCCCATTGAAGCCCTGCATGACCGCTTAATCGGTGTTTGGGGAAGCTCGCCGACTCGTTTGGTTACATTTCCCGTTTTTGCGCAACTCGGTGAGGTTTGAAAAAGCAGAAGCATCAACTATCTTTGCGGCTTCATTTTCAACCAATCAACTTTTTTCTGTCGCTGACGTCCGCCCTCTTAAGCGTTAAGAGAATAATGATCAGCGAATTAGCCCAAATCATCATGCAATTAGTAAACGACCGTTACGAAATCCAAGGAATACCCGTTTTAGACATCGCGCAGCAATTCGGAACCCCGCTCTATGTATATGATGCCGACAAGATAGTCGATAAAATCAATCAGTTGCGTAACGCCTTTTCATCGGTCGATTTAAAGATAAAATTTGCCTGCAAAGCCCTAACCAATGTTTCCATCCTAAAATTAATGCGCCAAAACGGGGTGGAATTGGACGTAGTTTCGCCGCAGGAATTGGAGCTAGGTCTGCACGCTGGCTACGAAGGCTCACAGATTACTTTTACTCCCAGCGGGGTTTCCTTTGATGAAATCGAAACGGCCGTGGCCGTAGGCTCAATCATCAACCTAGACAACCTGATTGTCCTCGAAAAATTTGGGCAACGTTTTGGTGGAACTGTACCGTGCATGATTCGCATCAAACCCAACGTGGCCGCAGGTGGAAACGCCAAAATCATGACCGCGCACGAAGGTTCTAAATTCGGCATTGACATTCGGCAACGCGAAGATATTCTGCGGATTGTGAACCAATACGGCATCAACGTCGTAGGATTGCACCAGCATACGGGTTCTGACATCAAAGAAGCCAATGCCTTTGTACGCGCCGCTGACGTAATTTTTAACTTTGCCAAAGATTTTCCCAACCTCAAAATCATCGACTTAGGCGGAGGCTTTAAGGTAGCCTACAAAGAAGGGGACCCTATCACCGACATGCCCGCGCTGGGCGCTAAACTCAGTGAAGCCTTTCTAGCTCTAAGCGAGCAATTGGGCCGCAAGCTTCAATTGTGGTTTGAGCCGGGCAAATTTCTGGTCAGCGAATCGGGCATTCTGTTGGTAAACGCCAACGTGGTAAAATCAACCCCTAATCGCACTTTTGTGGGGGTCAATTCGGGCCTTAACCACCTGATTCGTCCGATGATGTACGATGCGTACCATCACATTGTCAATGTTTCAAATCCCGTTTCTACCCAACTTAAGACCTACGACGTAGTAGGCTATATCTGCGAAACCGACACCTTTGCCACCGACCGTCCACTCACGGAAGTGCATGAAAATGATACCCTTGCGTTGCTCAACGCGGGTGCTTACGGATTTACGATGAGCAGCCAGTACAACAGCCGTTTTCGCCCCGCCGAGGTGTTGGTCTATCAGGGCAAGGCACACATCATTCGCCAACGCGAAACGATGGAAGACATTCTGAAAAATCAAGTACTTTTGGAACTATAACCGCGCGCCAAGGGGCCGTTGAGCGCCGAATAATTGACGCCAATCGACCCAACATTTGACGCCATTTTTTACTAATTCATTAAAATCACACATTTACTCATTCAATATGGGACGCGCATTTGAATACCGAAAAGCCAGTAAATTAAAACGTTGGGGAATGATGGCCAAAGTCTTCACCCGAATCGGTAAAGACATCGTAATGGCCGTAAAAGCTGGCGGAGCTGACCCCCAAAACAACTCTCGTTTGCGGGCCATTATCCAAAACGCCAAAGCGGCAAACATGCCCAAAGAAAACGTTGAACGGGCCATCAAGCGGGCAATTTCCAAAGATCAGGAAGATTACAAAGAAATTGTATACGAAGGAAAAGGCCCTCACGGAATCGCGATTTTGATCGAGGCTACCACCGACAATACCAACCGTACCGTAGCCAACGTCCGCAGTTATTTCAACAAATTGGGTGGAAGCTTGGGCACTTCGGGTATGCTGGATTATTTGTTTGACCGCAAATGTCTTTTCAAAATTGCCAACGAAGGCATCGACTTGGAAGAGCTTGAGTTTGAACTCATTGACTTGGGCGGTGACGAGGTATTTTTGGACGACGAAACCAACGAAATCAACATTTACGGTGAATTCTCGGCTTTTGGAGCCATCCAGAAATTTTTGGAAGAAAAAGGCTACGAACTAAAAGGCGCAGAATTTACACGAATTCCGACGGAATTAAAGGAACTTTCGGAAGAAGAAATTGCCGAAGTAGACAAACTCATCGAGCGCCTCGAAGAAGACGACGACGTGCAGAATGTGTACACCAATATGAAGTAATTTCAGTGACAAAAACGGGGTTTCGGCTTCGTTTTTGTCATTTTATCCGTTCATAATTCAGGAAAGGTTAAATCAACTCTTTTCTTCTATTCCAGCGCTTCCCTCGTTGACTGAATATAAGTGAGCACTCCCTCAAAATCATCGGCCTGAAATCCTTTAAAATTTCCTTGGTGCTTGAACCACGTAATTTGTCGCTTTGCGTAGCGGCGGGAATTGCGTTTGAGGAGTCGTACCATTTCTTCATAATCATATTGGCCATCCAGAAAGTCAAACACTTCTTTATAACCAACCGTTTGCAGGGCATTATGCTCCCGATACGCCACCAACGAACGGGCTTCTTCGACCAAGCCTGCCGCTAGCATTTGCTCCATCCGGCGGTCAATGCGCTGGTATAGCTCCTCCCGATTTCTTTCCAACACAATTTGCAAAATTCGGAAAGGACGTTGCGCAGGCTGGTGTTCTCTAAAGGACGAAAACGGCTTCCCAGTCAATAAACAAACTTCCAACGCCCGCACCACACGCTGGGTATTTTGAAGGTCATTGGATTCGCAATACACGGGGTCTAAGGCACGAAGTTGGGTTTGCAAAGATTCAAGACCTTCCACCTCCAGTCGGTGCATCAGCTCGGCCCGCAGTTCGGGCGGGGTTTCGGGCAAATTGTCCAAACCTTCACAAACGGCCTTGATGTACAATCCAGAGCCGCCCGTTAAAATCACGACATCCTGTTTTTCATAAAGTTTATCCAACACCGCCAAAGCATCGCGCTCAAAAGACCCCGCACTGTACAAAATGCCGATGGAATGAGAATTGATAAAATGATGCGTAATCCCCTGAAATTCAGCCTCTGATGGCTTAGCGGTACCAATGCTAAGCTCACGGTAAAACTGTCGGGAATCGGCAGAGATTACTTCGGTATTCAGCATTTGTGCCAATCGGACACAAAAGTCAGTTTTTCCAACAGCGGTAGGGCCCGCAATGACAACGAGAAGTTTTTGCAAAACACTGTTAAATAGTTATCCGTAAATACGGCGCCTCGAAGAATCGCTTGTTAAAGAGCTAGACTTTCTTAAAAGTACGTTCGATGGTTTCCCCAAAAAGCGTTTTTATCGAAAGCCGCAGCGTAGTATTGTTGAGTTCAAGAATTTTAAAACGTTGCTCATTATTGATAATCAGCTCCGTTTCATCCGTATTAAATGACCAGGTTCCTTTTTCATAGGTCTGCGGGTCTTGTGAGTAACATTTGGTGTCGCCCTCGTTGACCTCATAAGTCTTGTCGGTACGATAAACCGTATGGTCATCACGGCTGCAAACAAGCGATTGATTAAAGACTTCCTTTCCGTCAATTTTAGACGATGTCATCACCCACGTCTTCAGCGATTTTCCCGCCAAAAGTTCAGTTTTGGTAACGCCAGGGGCGGGAGTTGGGTCTTCTTCGTTACTTGTTTTAGAGCATTGCGTCAAACCAAACACAACGCTCAACATCAGTACCCATGTATAAATCTTTTTCATAAGAATCAGGCCGAAATATTATTTTCAAAATAACGCTTTTATTTTCAATCAAGCAATGATTCTGCCAAAGTAACTGCACAATGCAGACAACATTCTATTGGTCATAAATTTTCCCTAACTTTCGCAAAATCCGACAATTATGGGCTTTTCTTCACTTATTTTTTTCATTATTACCTTAGTATTGGGCGGGAGTTTAGGGTTTGGCATCTTTTATGTGCTGACCCAAAAACAAAACGCTAACAAGCAGTTGGTGCAATCTTCCACCATTCTCCTCGAACGCATCGAAAAAGTCTTCAAAGTGGTGATGGCGGAGGGGTATTTTACCGAAATCTTTGATTACAAAGATGATAAGACCTATTGGTACCTCTTCAAAAATTCCAAAAAAGCACTGGTCATTGCCAAAGCAAAGGTGTTGGTAGGTTTTGATTTTGCCAAAATGCGCTACCGCATCGACGAAAAAACCAACAAAATGGTCGTAGAATACTTTCCTGACCCAGAAGTTTTGTCGATTGATACCGACTACAAATTTTATGACATTGAAAATGGCCTCTGGAATCGCTTCAATCAGGAAGATTATACCAATCTGCTCGTGGATGCCAAACAAGCCATGAACGAAAAGGCCCTCACCAGCGACCTGCCGCGCATTGCCAACAACCAAGTCCAGTTTATGATGTACCAATTGGCGGCTTCAATGGGCTGGAACGTCGATATGCAACTCCCTCCTACTAACCAGCAGAAGCTCGAAGAGTTTAAAATCTACGAAGAAGTCAAAGCCGAAGTGAAGGAATTGGGAGAAGGAGAGGCGGGGAAAGAAATGTAAAACCACAAAACTTTCTCAATGCAATATTCTGAAAATCAACTCTTTCAAAACAGCTTCTTCGTTTACGCTTCCTACTTCAATGCCTTTGGAGGCGTTGTCGGCGCGACGAATGGCCTTGATGACATTTACCACATGGCCTAACGAATACTGACGGGCGGCCGAAAGATAATCTTTGACAAAAAAAGGATTAACGCCCAGCACCGACGCCAGATTTCCTTCCGATTTATCGGGCGTTCCGTGAACGACCAGAACCTTACTAAAAAAGTTATAAAGTATAATTAATACCTGCGGCAAAGGATTATCTTTGGTATTGGCCGCCAGGTAGTTAGCGATTCGGTTGGATTTCAGAATATCCCGTTGCGTAAGCGCTTTTTGGAGCTCAAATACATTGTATTCTTTGCTTATGCCGACGTATTTCTCCACAATTGCCGCCGTGATTTCTTCACTGGCGGTGAGATTAAGCAGGATTTTATCAATCTCGCTCGTGATGCGTTTGAGGTCGTTGCCGATATTTTCGACCAGCATTTGAATGGCTTTGATGCTAATCTTAGTCCCTAAACTTCGGGCGTACTCCCCTACCCAATCGGGCAGTTTGTTGTCGTACATTTTCTTGCTTTGAATCATCGCTCCGTGTCTTTCAAAGACTTTGGGCAGCGATTTGCGCATGTCAAAGTTTCCTTGAAAACACAGCACCAAAATCGTGGAAGCGGGAGGGCGCGAGGCGTAGTCTTCCAAAAAAGCCGTTTTCTCTTTTGAGTCAAAACCGCTGATTTGCTGCGCTTCTTTGACCAATACCAATTGCCGCTCGGCCATAAAAGGAAACCGACGCGCGTAGTTGAGAATGGTGCCGATGTCGGTCTCTTTGCCAAACAACACAAACTGATTAAAACCTTTTTCAGCTTCGGGAACCGCTACTTTTTCGATAGCATCCGCCAGTAAATCAATATAATAGGGCTCGTCGCCGTGAATAAAATACAGCGGTTGTAGCTTTTTTTGACGAATATCTTTGAGGGCTTGCTCGGGCGTAAAAGTGGGCATTTTTTGGGAAAACCAAAAGGCAAAAAGTGTAAAAGCAAAAGTATATGGCGCAAAAATCGGGATTTGAGGCGCAGAAATCAACAATTACTTTATCTTCTTCCAAATTCTACGAGTCGGTAGCCCACCAACTGATCGGCGCGGGCAGCGGGCGGACGGTGATACACGAAGATTTCGTAGTCATTGGCGGTATTGGAAAAACTACCTTCAAAAGAAGTCTCGTCAACGCGTCCGTCGTTCAAAACTGCGTAATAGCAATAGTTGGCTACGCCCTGCTTGATATAAATACTGGCTTCGTAAGCGTTACGCTCAGTGTTATAGGTCATACGGTTGGCATCTTCGCGCTGCCAAAGATTGAATGCTCCACCTACGTAGACTTGCGCATTGGGGTACGGCGAACTTTGGAGCGTAAACACCACATTGATATAATCGGCTTCGTTGGTACTGTTGGCGGCATCCTGGTTTAGCACAATGTATTGTCCGTTTAAATCCTGTGCCTGAAAACTCGCCCCACCGCCCAAACGTGAAACATCAGGCCGTAAATGCGCAATGGTCTGGTCTGGAAGCTGTTGTACATCACTCACACTCATACCCGACGCCCTCGAAAGGCGCGTATCAAACCACCGAAATTCATTGCCCGCCAACAGATTATTGGACAAATCAAAGGGGCGATATTCCAACCGCTGGTCAAAAATCCGCACGTTGGTAGGGCGCAGTTTGGTAATAACCTTGTCCCAACGGAAGTTTTGACGAATCACGATCTTCAAATCTTCGGCGGGCGACAAAATTTCGTAGCCTCGATATTCTAGGTCAAAATCAACCTGCTGATGGGTGCGCTGCTCGGCAATGCCCGTCGACAGTCGTACTTGCGGAAATACATTCACGCGGGGTTGATACATCATAAATCGGCGCGTCAGCACCAACTTGGCAGGGCGAACATCTTCATAGACTGCGAGGACATAATTGCCCGACAATTTCAGTTTTGGCACCTCCAAGGTGTAATGAAAATAAGGGATTTTGGTGTTGAACGATGACTGATAATTGTTGATGGCGTAATCGTTGTATTCATAAGTAAACTCAATATCGTTCAAGTTGGAGGGCGTCCAATCGGCATTGCAGTGAAAAATTTTGTACCGAAACGAACGAAAACGGGCCGTTAAGTCATCAAATTCGGCAATGAGCGGCGCACCCGCGTCCAAACTGATGACGGGCGGGTAGGTAGTCCGCGCGGGGTCTTGCAGTTGGTTGGGCGCTGGATAAATGCCAACGGTTTTGATGTTGGTTTCGTACGTTTTGTCTTCGTACCGAATCGCGGGGAACTTTTGGGCCAACAGTCCCGCTGAACCACTCAACACCATGAACAGCAAAAACAAACTCCGTAGGGTTATCATATAATCATCATCATTTATGGCTTAAAACTAACGTATGCCGAGCACATTTTATGTTGGCAATTATTTATATTAGCAAAAAATGTAAAAACGACTTTTCATGCATCGCCGAAATTTCCTGCACACGCTTGCCGCCACTGCCGCCGTTTCCACCCCTTCTTTTTCAAAAAACAAGCCAACCATCAAACCTCCGCGCCTCAAACCTGGTGACACCGTTGGGTTGGTTTGTCCTGCCGCTCCCGCCTACAGCAAACAAACCGTTCAGGTACTCATAGAATCCATGCAGGGACTGGGCTTTAAGGTTAAATTAGGCAAGCGAATGTGGGAGCGCTACGGCTATTTGGGTGGCAAAGACGCCGACCGTGCCGCCGATTTAAATGATTTCTTTGCCGACTCTTCGGTGCAGGGAATCGTGTGCGTTCACGGCGGATGGGGCTGCGCGCGGCTTCTGCCGTTGTTGGATTATGATACCATTCGTAAAAACCCCAAAGTAATTATCGGATATTCAGACATAACCGCCTTGTTGTTAGGAATTTACAGCCAAACAGGTTTGATTACATTTCACGGTCCTGAAGGTGCAGCAAGCTGGAATGAGTTTACGGTGGGTTACTTCCGAAAAGTATTGACGGACGCTGAAGCGGTGTTTTACGAAAATCCGAAAATAGTGGGCGATAATCTCACGCAAGTAGCCGACCGCATTTCTACTATTGGTTCGGGCAAAGCGCGGGGCAAACTTTTGGGCGGTAATCTGACCGTCTTGAGTCATTTACTGGGCTCGCCTTACGTACCCGACTGGAAAGGTTCGCTCTTTTTTTGTGAAGACGTCGACGAAGCACCTTACCGCATGGATCGCATGATAACACAGGTAAAACTATGCGGTATTTTGGACGAAATCAACGGGTTTATTTTCGGTAAATGTACCGACTGCGAGCCTGGTAACGGCAGCTACGGCTCACTCACCCTCGAAGACCTTTGGAACGACCACATTCGTCCCCTCAACAAACCCGCGTATTCGGGAGCGATGATTGGGCACATCCGTCAAAAATTCACCATTCCCGTAGGCATCGAAGCCGAAATGGACGCCGATGCTGGCACGATTCGCTTTTTGGAGAGTGCAGTGTTGTAAGGGAGGTTATCCATTAAAAATCGGTTAACCACAAACTTTTAGCAATATTTCTGCGTTTCAAGTAGGTCATTGCCTCCTTTCATGAAATCAATTTTTTTTTCTATTCTCGCTTCGGCGGCACTTTTTATGGCCTCGTCAGGCTGTGATACCCCGCCCAAAGAAATCCCCGTTACCGTTCGTCGTTTAGAAAACGAGCTTTTTGCGGCCAAAAATCCCGACGAAATTGCGGGATTGCTCAAAAAAAACCCTTACCTAAGGGCGTATTTTGGGCTAGACAAAAGCATCCCTGACTCCCTCATTGTCAATCAATTGTATGCCAATATCACCAATCCTGATTTGCAGAAATTCAACAAAGACCTGCAAACACAATTTGGGGATTTAGCACCCATAAAAACGCAACTGCAACAGGCGTTCGGTGAGATTCAAGCCAATTTCCCCGATTTTAAAGCCCCGCAAATAGTCACCACCGTAACGGGTTTTATGGGCAGTGATTTGTACGTTTCCGACAGCGTGATTGTCATCGGACTAGATTATTTCGGCGGGCCCAAAGCCAAGTACCGACCCCAACTATTTGATTATCAACTCCGTCGCTATCAACAGGAATACATTGTGCCTGCCGTTTTGTTTTTCATTTCTGAGAAATACAACAAAGTGCCCGACAACGACCAAACGCTGCTGGCCGACATGATGTGGTACGGCAAAGGCTTCGAGTTTGTCAAGCACGTAGCCCCCGAAACGCCCGACAGCCTCATTATCGGCTATTCGCAGGAGCAGCTCGAAGATGTATACGCTTCACAAGAAGACATTTGGGCGTATTTTTTGGACCGAAAGCTGTTGTACCAAACCCGCGATGCCGAAAAAGACCGATTCATCAGCGAACGTCCCGCCACGCCTGAGATAAGTCAATACTGCCCTGGCGGAATCGGTCGTTGGGTAGGTTGGCGCATTATCAATCGGTATTTGACCGAAAATCCATCCACCAAACTCTCTGATTTAATGGCCAATACCAATGTTAGGCAGTTGTTGGAGCAATCAAAATACAAGGGGCAAAAAGAAGAAGAGTAACTTTGGGGTTCCATTTGGACTCGAACCAAGCACAAGGACTAAAACATTCAATACATTACTTGAACACAAGTAGTTAAAGCATAAAATTAACCCACAAAATGGCAAAAGGAAGAGGAACGGGCGTAGAATTGTCGCCCGAAGATAAAAAACGCAAACTCAATAAAGAAGGTCTGTCGAAAGCCCTCAAGATATTTCGGTTTATTTTACCCTATAAAAATACGTTTCTAGTAGGAATCCTTTTCCTACTTCTCTCACTGACGACCAACCTTATTTTCCCCAAATTGATTGGCGAAATCGTGGCGGTGATTGAAGGAAAATCCTCCTATGAACTCAATCAGGTGGTTCTTTTTCTGATTGGTATTCTGGTGCTACAATCGCTCTTTTCGTTTGGGCGTATTTACTTTTTCTCCATCGTGAGCGAGAAAGGCATGGCAGATATTCGGCGTACTTTATACGGCAAAATCGTGTCGTTGCCCATTCCTTTTTTTGAACAACGCCGCGTGGGCGAACTCATGAGCCGCATCACGTCCGATGTGCAGGCGTTGCAAGATGTGCTGTCATTTACGTTGGCCGAATTGTTTCGTTCTTTGGCCACGGTGGTGGTTGGTATCGTGATTATCTGCTTTATTTCGTGGAAACTGACCATTTTTATGTTGGCTACGTTTCCTGTGGCTATCGTAGTCGCCATGATTTTTGGGCGCTACATCCGCAAACTCTCCAAGAAAGCCCAAGACGAACTGGCCAACGCCAACGTCGTGGTGGAAGAAACGCTCCAATCCGTAACAATCGTGAAGGCTTTTACGAATGAATTTCTCGAAATCAACCGCTATGGCGACGCGCTTTCTCGCGTTATTACGGCCTCGTTAAAAGCGGCCCGTTTTCGCGGCGGATTCGTTTCATTCATCATTTTTGCGCTTTTTGGCGGCATCGTCGGGGTGGTATGGTACGGTGCTACGCTGGTGCAAAGCGGCGAAATGCCCTTTTCTGAATTGATGACCTTCATCTTCTACACCATGTTTATCGGGGGTTCTATTGGCGGTTTGGGCGATATGTACGCCCAGATTCAGAAAACCTTGGGGGCTTCGGAGCGGTTGCTGGAAATTTTGGACGAAAAATCAGAAGTGGATGTACACCAACAAGTACAACCGATTACGGTAAACGGCAATATCGCTTTTGATAATGTCCAATTTGCCTACCCTACCCGACCCGATATGCAGGTATTGAAAGGCGTTTCGCTCCACGTACCTGCCGGTCAGAAAATAGCTTTGGTGGGTTATAGCGGCGCTGGAAAATCAACCATTGTGCAACTTTTGATGCGTTATCATACCCCGTTGGGCGGCAAAATCTCGGTAGACGGACAGGATATTCAGACCTTTGATATTACGGCTTACCGCCAAAACATCGCCGTGGTGCCCCAGGAAGTCATTTTGTTTGGCGGCACCATCCGCGAAAACATCGCTTACGGAAAGCCCAACGCTACCCACGAAGAGATTCGGGAAGCCGCCCGCAAAGCCAACGCCCTCGATTTTATTGAATCTTTTCCCGACCAATTGGAAACGGTCGTGGGCGAACGCGGCATCAAACTTTCAGGCGGTCAGCGTCAGCGGATTGCCATTGCGCGGGCCATTTTGAAAGACCCCAAAATCTTGATTCTCGACGAAGCCACTAGTTCGTTGGATGCCGAATCGGAAAAATTGGTACAAGATGCCCTCGACCGTTTGATGCAGAATCGCACCACCATCATCATCGCTCACCGACTGGCAACCGTCCGCAATGTCGATTGCATTTATGTCATCAAGGAAGGCACCATTTTTGAGTCTGGCACCCACGAAGAACTGGCCATGAACGAAAACGGCCTGTATGCGGGCCTGATTAAGTTACAATTTGAATTGGTCGATGGTGTTTAGTGGAAATACCCGACACTTGTCCATTGGATTTTCGGGAGTATTTCTAATTTTACAACCGAAAATCTTTCCTTATTCATTTTCAAACCAAACCTTTCTTCTTTTATGATAAATCTGATTGTACGCCTCATTGTAAGCACTATTGTGGTGATAGCCGCCAGCCGCGTGCTCCAGGGCTTTTATGTTGACACCACCCAAACCGCCATTATGGTTGCCATCGTGATGGGACTGCTCAATACGTTTATAAAACCGATATTGCTCTTTTTCTCGTTGCCCATCACCATTCTAACCCTTGGTTTGTTTTATTTCGTCATCAACATCCTGATTGTTTATCTCTGCGATTATCTGGTAGATGGCTTCAGTGTTTCTAGCATTTTGGCCGCGTTATTGTTCAGCTTAGGACTGTCGTTGGCGCAAGCCATTGTTGGCATTTTTCTGGACTAAAAGCGTACGTTTAAATATAAAAAGGGCCTGATTTTCGATAAAATCAGGCCCTTTTGGCTGAAGATTTGGGGAGTTTTGAGAAGCTACTCTCCGTTATATTTCTGCCTTACTTTGAGCAGCTTTCACAATTTTGGATTGATGTAGGTTTGTAGGAAATTTATTTCTTTTTCTTAGGTAATCTTCCCACACCAGTTGATATTATAGGCTTAAAAGCCTTGTTTCTAATGCTTCAAACCCAGAGAGCCCATCCTCAAATAAATGTGAAGCCTCCTTAAATGTTATAAGCCGTTCATTCATAAATTCTAAATCATCATCATATTGAACAGCATAATAATTATTGGTAAAAAAGTCCTTTTTTTTGAACTCTGGAACAGGCCAATTGTTTGAGTCCCATTCAAGGAGCCTCCCAATAACTTTCCATCTACCCAAATCAAATCCCAAACCACTAAACTGTCTTATCAAAATTGGGGGAATTGATAATACTGTATTCAAAAAATCATTCCCTGTATTAATTTGAATTGGCCAAAAATAGCCCAATAATATCTTGCTTTTCTCCTTTCTTTTGACAATTAAGCCAGTAAAAATTTTATCACCTAAAGAAATTAAAAAAATATCTCCTTCTTTATAAACTACCTTTTTCATTATAAAATATTTTGATGCCATTGTTGGTGTTATCACCAACAACTTTTGTGCCATATCTATTTGAAAGATGCCAGTAAAAACCACCAGAAATACACATTCTTTCTTAGACTTTTGCTTGATAAAGAGCAAGATAAAGGTTATTGGTGATAACACCAACAACGGATAAAAATTGATGCCGTTGTTGGTGTTATCACCAACAACTTAAATCTATCTAAAATATACGCTGTTAGACGTTATGACATATCTATTTGAAACTTACATTTTTTTTTGATGTTAGACTTTTGTAGAAAATCGCTTCACAAAGAGTGATAAGTGGGTTGTTGGTGATAACACCAACAACGGCTAAATATCTTATAGTATTCACGGGTACGATTGTAAAGTTCCATTTTACCATTATTTTAATTTAACGTATAGCCATTTTGTTTTTTACAGACATTTTATTTATTTTCAGTCCGTAGTCTTCCAAATAGCAACAACAAACAATGATTTAAACTCTTAGAAGACTACGCCTAACAAGAAGTATTACTAAAAATAAATTTACATTAAAATTCAAATAAAAACCTACACAAATTCACCAGTTAACCACATTATAATTAGATATACTATCCAACCTATACCTAAGACTATTCCTGTAGTAAATATATATTGGCTTTCTTTTTTATTTCCATTAAGTGCTTTATTAATATATATATACATGAATAAACAAGGAGCAAAAAATAATAGACAATATAAGGCTATCCATTTATTATAATAAATATAAGCATAATAGAACTTATAGAAAAAGTACCAAAGTATTGGAAGGCATAGAAAAACCATTCCAATCGTCCAGAAACCAATTTTTGTTCTTTTCATTTTTAAAAACCTACTTATACGCCATATCTATTTGACTAAAGTTGGTAAAAACTATCGGTATATAAAACTTTTAGTTGTTAAACTCCTGTAATACCTTGCTTGACAAAGAGTGAAAGGCGGGTTGACGCCATTGTTGGTGTTATCACCAACAACTTAAAACTACCGAAAATATACCGTTTTTAGACGTTAGACTTTTGTAGTACTTGCATGATCCTGATAAAGAGTAAGAGGGACGTTGTTTGATGCCGTTGTTGGTGTTATCACCAACAACTTAAATCTATCTAAAATATTACGCTATCAAACGTTATGGCATATCTATTTGAAAATATAGAACTTTTTTGATGTTAGGCTTTTGTGTAAAATCGCCTCATAAAGAGTGAGAAGTGGGTTGTTGCGGGGCCGCCCGGGCGGTGATAACACCAACAATGGCTAAAATTTTGAGTGAAGGTAATTCTCATCAATGAGATTGCAATTGATTTTTCCACATTTGAAGAAATAGCTGTCGTTGAAATTTCCTGATTTTGTCAAAATCAAAATTTTGATGATTCATATTTTGGAGGCCTTTTTTTATCAGGGCCAATTTTTCTTTTGTGACAGCGTCTAAGTCGTTTTCCTCCATACACGCGTTGGTCATGTCCGCAAGGATGAGCCAAATGGGTTTAGCAAAAAGTACCTTCGATTGCCTCAGCCTGACTTTTTCTGGCAAAATCCCCGTCATTGCCTGTCGGAAATGATACCTCGTCATTGCTTGAGGGCTTATTCTCATTCTACCGGGCACCATCAGACTCAACTCTATGAAATCTTTGTCGAGAAAAGGATGCGCATATTCAATCCCAAAAGCCGCTCCGGCCAGATTAAGTATTTCGTTGGCATCAATGATTCCGGCACAGCAAATACGGCTGAAATGCTCCCGCATATCGCCCGTAAGCGTTTCCGGGACATAGTTTGTCAACTGCGCCGGGGCCTTCGTTTTCTTTCTAAAAATCATTTTTTTTATTACGCCAAGACCGAAAGAGGTCATTATCCGCATTAAATCAACGAATGAAACGGTTTGATGATGCACAACCGCAACAAGCAATTGCACTACCGCTGAAAGTCCGCCTTCCGCGTATTTTTTATGAAAAGCTCGTTTGACAAGATACACCCTTCTGACGCGTGTGGTTTTACGGTCACCTCCGATGGTCTCCTCAAACGCTTTGAATTTTAAGTTAAAAATAAGCGAAAAAAGATAAAATAAGCCCGTATCCACCACGGTATCGCCTTCATGCCCCGTCAGAATGGTCGCCACTCCCTTTCTTTTAAATTCTATCAGCTCCGGAAGGATTTTGGCACACATTGGTATGGTACTCAAATCCGGTCGGTCAATATGCATTTGAACCTGCTCAATGCTTACCCTGGAAACAACACTTCGTTCTATCTGATGATGATTTGGGAGGTTGTTTTGGACGACTTCCAGGGTATATTCTCTCTCATCGGCTTCTTCAACTTTGGGATAAAAATGCACAGAGAACAAGTTTTCTGTAGGTAAATATCTTTCGGCCACTTTATACACCGAGCTTGAGTCGAGCCCTCCGCTTACCTGAACACCCGTGAGCGATTGTAATCGCCTGCTTACCGCCCTTTCAAACCTTTTGCGGTATTCTTCAATGAGCAAAGATTCGGTGTTTAAATGACTGAACTGTTCAGGATCTATTTTCCAATAGAAGGTTTCTTTGGATTGATGCAAATCCATGTCTATCTCTAAAACAGTAGCGGGAAGTACCGCGAAAATATCCTTAAAAAAAGTCGTTTTAGGATAAATCCTGTGGTCGGTGGGCCATTGAAGATATTCTTCGAGCTTTTCTTCATTGGGCTCTGAAGAAACATCATCGAGCAAAAGCAGGGCTTTGGGTTCTGAGGCAAAAGCCATAAACTCTCCCTTCCGGAAGCTGTAATAAAGCGGACGTACCCCTAAATGGTCTCTGATGAGGAAAACTTTTTGCCGAATTTCATCCACAATGAAAATGGAATAATCTCCCGCCAAACAGTCGACAAAGTTGATACTTAATTTAGAGTAGGCCCTGAAAATCAGTTCATTTTCGCTCATTTTCAGGGTCGCTGCAAGCCCGATTTTTTCTAAGATTTCGGCTTGATTATCAATCCGGGCATCTGAGATGACCGAAATGCCATCCTGATAAAAAAGGGTAGCTCCCCAGCAAGTACTGAGCTGCCCTATACTGAAGACATCGTTGGTTTTGAGGGTAGCTTGCCCGCGATGAGACAAACAGCGGCTCATGCGTTCCAATTCATTGGACTTGATGCCTCCAACGATGCCAATGATGCCTTTCATTCAGAGCAGATTAAAAGTCCGGAGAGATTCTTCGGCAGGAACGTAGCCGTAGAGATCACTGACCACATCATACAATCTGCCGGGCGCAAAGCGGGTATCCAAATCCCTCATGCCGGGCACAATCGCCTTCACCACGGGCAATAAAACATCGCTTCGGGAGAGGTCTCTATAGTATATATTCAGTCCTCTTTTTCTTATTTCCGTTTCAACGATTTTTAGATCTTCGGTAAGAGCTAAGTCATTTTTTTCAAAAGACCAAACGGGTTTTTGCGGGGTATGATGATTCAATGCAGTGGCTATGTCCTGCATTTGACCGTCGTCTAAACGGGTCTTTTTCGACAAATGACGAACATATAGCTGATTGAGTTCGCCAAAAGCCTTTTCGCAGGCTTTCTCAAAACTGATGTTTGAAGCGCAGGCTAATACGTAGGTGCCGTCGAGATAGGCTGACACTACGGCGACCGTCGGGATGGAAATGTCTTGGGTAATGTCAAATACGTATATTTTTTTGCCCAATCGCCGGTGCTCCGCAAGGGCCAAACTCACTATCTCCAAATGGTCAATATACGCAAGATCAATGCCCTGGGACGGCAATCGATTGTACCACCATATTGCGTACGCATCTCTTTCAATCAGTTCATAGAGCGCATAAAGCTTTGCCATATCAAGGGTAGAACCTGCCGCAGTACCGTTTGTGATCCATTTAAAAAACGTTTCGGAGGCGGCATCTTCAGTGGGCCGTCCCTGATACAGCAGGAAAGTAGGTATGCATCGGGGCGTGTCATCGACGCTGTCCGTTACATTACTCCACGCAATCGGCGTATTTTCATCAAATTCCACTAATAATTCGTCCGAATGACTGCGGGCGTTTTCTTGGCGGTATTGCGTCGGGCTGTAAAGAAGTATCTCGTTGGGGTGAATGGCCCTGTGCTTCAAGTCGTTGTAGGCAGCAATGATATACTCATCTTCATGTTCACGAAAAACCTGTGCGTACCTTTCCAACGTCTCACAAAAAGCTTTGGCCTCGGCCTCGTCTTTGGTCAAGCCGTTGCCACTTGCCGTTGTTCTTGAAAAGAATATTTCAGCATTTATTTGATTAGACCTGAAGATCACCCCTCCAGTACTTACCCACCCTCCCAGGGGTGTTTGTTGCGATGTGAGCTTATCAACCAACCCCAATGGAGCTTCAAGGTGAAACGAAAGTTGCTCAAAAACAGCCTGAATATTAGCCGGCTTTTGGTGAGCATCAAGTATTTCGTACGTTCCTTTGGCAAATGAGCGAAAGAGCGGAGGGGATAGATAGGCGCGTTCGATGGTCAATCTTTCGTGGTCGAAAATCAAAAGGGTATTTTGGGATTCATTGGAATCAATAAAGGTGGGCAGGTAATCCAAAACCATCAACAATGAAGCCGTAGACAAACAATCGTTCAGCGAAAGAGGATGGTGGCGCAAAGTCAGCAATTGACTGAAAAAGACTCTTTTGATTCTATGAAGAAAACAGAAAAAAGCCCCCGTTTCTGAAGTATCAAAAACGGGAAACAGTTTCAATTCATTGGCAAAAGCCCAAACAACAGTAAACTGTTTGCTCTTGATTTTTGCAAATTCAACACTTTGTAAATGATGTACATCCGAAACGACAAAAACCGTCAATGCAGGCTGATCAGCGGTCATCTGAACCCTTGTTAATTCAAGCTTTGCCCTTTTCTCTCTGAGAGATGTGTCTTCGGGAAATTCGATGGCAATCGTTAAAAAAGCATTGTCAATGATAATTTTATCTTGCACAAACCCATAAAAAGCGCCCAGTATTTCGGGCAGTGAGTACGTATTTTGATAGGCTTTTCTTAACCCGTCGAGGGTGACTTCTTCACTACCGAAAAAGTCACATAAAATACGGTACTGTACAGAATTGCTGTATGTCTTTTGGGTATGACCATCATACAGTACAAAGGACTTGTTGTTGAATCCCAATAAATAAAAAGAGGAATTCCATTTCATCATCAGCAAACTGATAAACCTGTCATTCCATCGGCATCGCCACTGCCAGCGGCTGCAGTTAAATTTTTGACGTTGCCTAATTTTTTCAACTTAGGAGATTGGTACCTCTTTTTTGTGTTTAAGGTTTTGCGGTTTTTCATAACAAAATTTGAGCTTATTGGGATATTAACTGACTAAAACCGCAAAAATAGGTATATTTTCTCTTATAAACCATAAGAAGTGTACAACTTGTTTTTGATAAAAATATCTATAAATGATTTTCGAAAGAAAATAGGCAACTTTATAGGCTATAACAACAAAAAACCCGTCAGATATTCTGACGGGCTCTCGCAAAATCGAATTGTCAAGATGGAGTGGTTATAGTGATTTGTTGATGAATGACGACATTATGAGTTATTTCACATTAACGAATTGCTTGAAAGATTTATCGGCTACTACAAATTCAAAAGAGTACTCGCCGCTTGGCAAATGTCCCAAATTGAAACGTGATGCGGTAGATAAATAACCTTTGTAAACAACTTCGCCCGCACGGTCAGCAATGATTACTTCCATGTCGGCTACGTTCTTCACCACGGTCGATACTTCAAAACGGTTGATTGCAATCATTTCAACTTTAGGAGCCAACGACTCTTTGTAGCTGTTTTCGTTGATTTCAATGTTACCGTTTGAGATCGAAAGTTGCTGAGAAGACCAGAAATTGTTGTTGAAGCAATTCAAGGTATACTCACCGCTTGGCAAAGCGTTCAGGTTAAACTGAGTCGCTACGTTTTCGCCACCTTTGATCTCGCCCTCGTATATAAGTACTCCTTCTTTGTCTCTTAACTCTACATCCAAAATTCCAACGTTAGGTTGGTTGACGCGAACTTCTACTTTCTTAGCGTCGCGTTTTACGATTTTCACGTCTTTTGTGAAAAGGTGACTCTCGGCCATTGCGTTTCCTGTGCTTACAAAAAACATGGCGGCAAATATTGACAGAAGCATTGTGTTCTTTTTCATTGTTTTATTGTTTTTGTACCATCTTGTCTCACCAGCTGTGATGACTTCGTTTTGACAATGCAAAGGTGTGAGGTTTTAAATTACAAAAAAATAGGGCAAAAACCCCCTCTTGTTAAATTCATATACCCTATTTAAACCTTTTCTCAAAATAGTACAAATCTTAAAATAATACAACCAGAAAATTCAAACCTTGCTGTGTTCCGTCCAATTATTTTTTTTACAAAAACGAAAAGTTCTTTAAATAGTACAACAAAAATAGAAAAAGTACAACTATTTAAAGTCCTGTTCACTAACCAAAATGTGCAAAAACGTCATTTTGACAATTAAAATTGAGGCGCCAAGTTCACCCTGCTCACCATAATTTGGTGATGGTGGCGGATATGATAAGCCGTAAAAAGCAGCATCTCCCGAACCGTAAGCGGTCCCATCAAAGGGTGCGGAATCACGTGTTCATCCAATTCTTGCTCATCCCACTCTGAAAGGTGCGCAATGAGAGCGAGATAATCCTGCTTAAATTCACTCGCCAATGCCACGGCGTCGGGCGTGGGCGTCAGCGGTGCAAATGCCCCTGCAGCTCCTTTGCGGCCGTTCAATGCCGCATGATAAGCCCCGACAACCTCCTCGTAGGAGCGCGAATGATGAGCGCCAGGCCCCCATTTTTCCAGAAAATAGGTTTTAGGGCGACCCAAGAGGCGATTCAGTGGCTGAACCGATTGTGATAAATGCTGCACATTCTCGGCCGCCGACCAGATATTTTCGGCGGGCTTGAAATAAAAAGCCTCCGCAGGGCTGGCGTGGGCAAAAGCGACAACTTCGTTTACGCCTTCGTTCAGGAAATCAATTAAGGTAGTTTTGTTCATGGCCGTTAAAGTGTAGTTTTTTTGAATGCGGGATTATTATAGGTAAGTGTCGTGGAGACCATCGCTTCCAAATCGGCCACGACTTTGGTCCAAAATTGGGTTTTTAGTTTTCGAGAAAACAACCCGAAATGCCCAATTTGCTTCACCCCAAAATCGGCGGGCCGAATGGCTTCGGTCATGATGTCGGCTTTTCTAAAATGACGAAGCAGAGCAGGCACCGTTACAGCGTTGGCAATCGGGTCGTCGGTGGTCCAGTACGCCTTAATGGGCAAAGCAAGTTCGTTGTATGCATTATAAGGAATACTTTTGTCCAGAAAATCAAACAGATAGTTTTCGGAATTGCACCATTCGCGCCATTCCAACATCAATGCCCCTGGTAAATCTTCCATAATTTTCATTTTTTTGACAGGAACATACCCCAGAAAAGGAACCGTCAACGCGGGCAAAATATTAAAAAAGAAATACGACTTGAGGCGATAAGGAAAAGTATGACGCCACCAAGTGCCCGTCGAAGCCGTAATCATGACCATTCCTTTCAGAACGTGGTGGTTGGGCATCAAGCCCACGAGTTGCCCCCCAATGCTGTGCCCTATCATCAATTTGGGCCAGTCAGGATACCTTGTTTCCAGAAAGTCAAGCACGGCCCGCATATCAATCGCCCAGTCTTGCATGGTAATGGCGGCAAAATCATCTTTATCCGAAGGACGCGACTCTCCCATGCCACGGTATTCCCAGAGGCAAACAATGAAGCCGTTTTCGGCCAAGTAACGCGCAAAATTTGTGTAAAATCCTTTTCGCATCCCAGTTCCGATATTAAACTGCACCACGGCTTTAGGCGCACCGTGGTATTCATACAGGATGCCCGCCAGTTCAAATCCATCGGGCGTGGGGATGTTTACCGTAACCTCTTTCATCGGTTTATAGTTTTTAAGTAACGTTATTGCTTTCTGCCGCATCAAAACGAACCATGGCGCGCTCCAACACATCCTGTAAATAATGGGAGCTATCCGTCAGCTTGACCATCACCCAAGCACCTTCGTATTCGACCATGGCCTGTTCGGCCATTTGTCTAGCTTTTTTGGCGTCATATCTATATGAGTACAGGTGCGTGAGGGCGTCTAAATATTCATCAAAAAAAGTACGCATGGCGGGCCGAAATTCATCCGTAACGAGTGCCGTTTCGATGGCCATGTTTCCCATCAAACACCCGCCTTCCGTGCTTGAAGCCACGCGGATTTGCTTGGCGAGCATTTTTTCGAGGCGCTCGCGCGGCAAAAGCGTTTCATCGTAGGCAATCACAAATATTTTTGCTTTAAAATACGAATGAACGGCCCCGAGCACTTCTTTCATTAAGGCCTCTTTTCCGCTGAAATAGTGATAGAAACTTCCTTTCAACAAACCGCAAGCTTCCGCCAGATCGGCCATGCTTGTGCGGTGATAGCCCCTTTTTTTAAACAGCAAAAGCGCTTGGTTGACTACTTCTTCTTTAGTTACTTTTTGAATCGGCATCGTAAGGTATATTCGGTTTCGAAATACAAAGTTGGAGATAATTTTAGTTTTACCAAACAAACGTTTGGTAAAATATTTTCTTCAAACTTTCTTCTTCCATTTCGGTTCAGGATAACGAGTCCTTAAGTACCTTTGCTTACTTAACCCCCTCTTTACTCGCTTGAAACAATTATTCGCATTTATTGGAATCCTGTTCTTCATTCAGGGGAATGGTTTTACTCAAAAATTGTACCTGTTAAAGCCCGACCGGGTTTTTGACGGAACAGCCATCCACGAAGGTTGGCGTGTATTGGTGCAAGGCGAAAAAATCATTGCCGTTGGCGAGCCCAAAAACGTGGAGGATGCCGCCCAAAAGTTACAGACGCCAGATAAATCCGCCCCACAAATCATTGATTTGAAAGGATGCACCTTACTACCGGGCTTTATTGAAGGACATTCACATTTATTTTTACATCCCTATAATGAAACCACTTGGGACGACCAAGTGCTGAAAGAAGCGCGTTCGTTGCGCACCGCGCGGGCTACCCTACACGCCAAGCAAACGCTCATGGCGGGTTTTACCACCGTTCGGGATTTGGGCACGGAAGGGGCCGAATTTGATGATGTAGGACTTAAACAGGCCATAAATCAAGGAATCATCCCCGGTCCACGCATGGTTATTGCTACCAAAGCACTCATTGCTACTGGCAGCTACGCTCCAAAAGGGTTCAGCCCCGACATTGAAGTACCTCAAGGTGCCGAAGAAGCCGACGGCCACGACCGCCTCATCCAAGCCGTGCGTCGGCAAATCGGAAAAGGTGCCGATGTGGTCAAAATTTACGCTGATTACCGTTGGGGCTTGATGGGCGACGCCCGCCCTACTTTTTTGGTGGACGAAATAAAACTCATCGTCGAAACTGCCCGCAGCAGTGGCCGCCCCACCATCGCCCATGCGGGCAGTGCCGAAGGAATGAGGCGAGCTATTTTGGGCGGCTGCGAGACCCTCGAACACGGCGACGCGGGTACGCCTGAAATTTTTTCGCTCATGCACGAGAAAGGCGTGGCTTTGTGCCCTACCTTAGCGGCAGGCGATGCCGTCAGCCAATACCGAGGCTGGAAAAAAGGCGTTGAACCAGAGCCTGAACGCATCAAGAACAAACGGATTACTTTTAAGCAGGCACTTGACGCGGGCGTAACGATTTGCTTCGGCGGTGATGTGGGGGTATTTTCTCACGGCGACAACGCCCGCGAAATGGAAATGATGGTCGACTATGGCATGAAGCCCCTTGACGTGCTGCGCTCCGCCACTTCTATCAATGCAAACGTATTTCATTTGAGCCAATTAGGAAACATTAAAGGCAACTTTTTGGCCGATTTGGTCGCGGTAGAAGGCCGCCCAGAAGAGCGCATCAGTGACGTCAGAAAGATAAAATTTGTGATGAAAAATGGAGAAATCTTTCATAATGAACCCAATCTTAGCCCAAAGTCTGCGAAATAATAGTTGCCCCTATGGGTTAAAAACACCCTAAGTAAGTCTTTTATTTTTGAGTTGTTTAACCATCGTCTATTTCTTTTTAACAAGAAATTTTGAAATAATTACCCCATAAAGTTTCATAGAAAAAAGTTTTTTATGAAAATTGTACCTTTATCCCAAATCCATCGAATATTTTAACCTACCACCACTGTATGTCAGATAAAGCCCAACTCATAGTAGACGGAAAAACGTATGAATTTCCGACCACCCAAGGAACTGAGCAGGAAAAAGCAATTGATATTAATTCATTAAGAGATTCAACGGGCTATATTACCATTGATAGTGGATACAAAAACACCGGAGCCACCAAAAGTGCCATCACATTTTTGGACGGTGAAGAAGGCATTTTGCGCTATCGTGGCTATTCCATTGAAGAATTGGCCGAAAAAGCTACTTTTTTAGAAGTGGCTTATTTGTTGATTTACGGTGAATTGCCGACCCAATCTCAATACGAAAACTTCGAGCACGAAATCCGGACGCATACGCTGGTCAACGAAGACATGCGCAAGATTTTTGAAGGCTTTCCCGTCAATGCGCACCCCATGGGCGTTTTGTCTTCATTGGTAAGTGCCATGAGCGCCTTCTATCCTGATTCTTACGATGATAAGGCCCCCGACAGCACCGAAACGCATATCATTCGATTGATGGCAAAATTGCCAACGATTGCTACGTGGTCGTTCAAAAAATCACAAGGCCATCCTGTCAATTACCCCAAAAACGACTTGGATTACTGCTCAAACTTCCTTCATATGATGTTTGCGTTGCCAGTTGAAGAATACAAAGTAGACCCTGTGGTTTCTAAGGCGTTGAATAAATTATTGATTCTTCACGCTGACCACGAACAAAACTGCTCGACCTCGACCGTCCGTTTGGTTGGCTCGTCAAAAGCCAACATTTATTCTTCCATTTCGGCGGGTATATGTGCATTGTGGGGACCACTCCACGGCGGTGCCAACCAAGAAGTAATCGAAATGCTAGAAGACATCAAAGCCGACGGCGGCGATGTAGCCAAATACGTCGACATGGCCAAAAATGCCAAAACGAGCGGTTTCCGTTTGTTTGGTTTTGGTCACCGTGTTTATAAGAATTTTGACCCACGGGCCAAAATCATCAAAAAAGCAGCCGACGATGTACTAGCAAAATTAGGTGTCAACGATCCTGTTTTGGAAATTGCCAAAGGATTAGAGGAGGCGGCATTGCACGACGAGTACTTCGTAAGCCGTCGTTTGTATCCAAACGTTGACTTTTATTCAGGAATCATTTATCGAGCCCTCGGTATTCCTACCAATATGTTCACGGTAATGTTTGCCTTAGGTCGTCTGCCAGGCTGGATTGCACAATGGAAAGAAATGCGCGAAAACAAAGAGCCTATCGGTCGTCCGCGTCAGATTTATACGGGAGCAACATTGCGGTCTTTCGTTCCGATGAGTGAGAGATAAATCATAAACATAAGCGTAAACAAAGAAAGAGCGTCGAGGAAACCCGACGCTCTTTCTTTGTTTATAAGACCAATAAAACTACTAGAAACTATTTGCTTACTTTCTTCGCCTTAGCACTTGTGGGTACGGGTTTTGAGTTCATTTCCATGTAATCCACCACCAAATGGCTCAGGGCTTTCACACCTAAGGTAAAGCCACTTTCATCAATGTAAAAGTCAGGGGTGTGGTGAGGGGCTACGTCATAAGGGCTTTTGCCTTTGGCCATACCACCCAGAAAGAAGAAAAATCCAGGGATTTTCTTTTGGAAATAACTGAAGTCTTCCGCTCCTGTTGCCACGGGAGAGATTATCACATTTTCCTTTCCCGCCAATGCTTCCAAGGTCGGAATCATCTTGTCGGTCAGCGCAGGGTCATTGACTGTGGCAGGATAACCGATACCAATTTCTACGTCGGCTTTAGCGCCCGCGCTTTCCGCAATGTGCGTAGAGACCTCTTTGATACGACGATGAACCAACGCCTGTTGGGCGTCTCCAAACGTGCGAATCGTGCCAATCATTTCCAGAGATTCTGGAATAATGTTGTAGCGAATTCCACCGTGAATAGCACCCACGGTTACCACGGCAGGGTTTTCAGTAATATCCACATTCCGGCTTACGATGGTTTGAAGTCCCATCACAATCTGAGAAGCCGTCACGATGGGGTCAACGCCCGACCACGGCGACGCCCCGTGCGTTTGTTTGCCTTTGAGTTTAATCGTCAACTGGTCAACAGCGGCCATCGTGGCACCCGGACGGTAGCGAATCTTACCTACTTCCGTTTGCGAATTGATGTGCAACCCAAAAATAGCGTCCACTTTAGGGTTTTCCAGCGCTCCTTCTTCAATCATTCGGTTGGCACCAAAGGTTCCGCCTGTGTAAACGCCTTCTTCCGCAGGTTGAAAAATAAGTTTAACCGTACCTGCCAAATCCTTTTGCATTGACGCAAACACTTCCGCTACTCCCATCAAAATTGCGACGTGACTATCGTGGCCGCACGCGTGCATCACACCCGTTTTTTGGTTGTTGAATTCCGTCAGCACTTTCGATTTAAACGGTACATCCACCCTTTCTGTCACGGGAAGGCCATCCATATCGGCCCTTAAAGCTACTACTGGGCCAGGTTTTCCTCCTTTGAGAACCGCCACAACGCCCGTTACCGCCACTTTTTCGCGGACTTCATAGCCCAATTTACGCAGGTGTTCGGCTACAATATTGGCCGTTCTGAACTCTTGATTCCCCAATTCAGGGTGCTCGTGCAAATCGCGACGCCACGCAATGACTTTACTTTCGAGGGCATCGGCCGATTGATTAATAACGGGTTTGAGGCCGCTTTGGGCAAAGCCTGTCGAGAGGCTCAATCCCGCCACAAGGCTATACAGGATAGGTCTGTTCATGAAGTGATTAGTTGAGGTTAACAAAATTTTTAGGCAATTTATAAAATTTCGGGATGGGATGTTCGATATTCGCGGTTTAAACCATTGAGAGTAATGCAAAAACTTCTTTTTATAGACCGCGACGGAACCATCATTGAAGAACCTCCCGTCGATTTCCAAGTTGATTCATTAGAAAAGCTAGCGTTTTTACCCAAAGCGATTTCCAATCTGCGACGTTTGGCCGAGGAGACCGATTTTGGTTTTGTCATGGTCACCAATCAGGATGGCTTAGGGACAGATTCTTTTCCAGAAGACACTTTTTGGCCCGCCCAAAATAAAATGCTCCAAACACTGGAGGGCGAAGGAGTGTTGTTTCAAAAAATCCACATTGACCGCAGTTTTCCGCACGAAAATGCCCCCACGCGCAAACCCGGCACGGCACTATTGACCGAATATTTCAGTGACGCCTACGATTTGGCCAATAGCTACGTCATCGGTGACCGCCTGACGGATGTACAGTTAGCGGTAAATTTGGGCGCAAAAGCGATTTTTCTGGCCGCTGAATGGCCCAAAGATTTACCCAAAGAACTCAACGACGCCATTACACTCGTTAGCACCGATTGGGATGAAATCTACGAACACTTACGCTTACCCGCCCGCATCGCTTCGGTAGAGCGCAACACCCGCGAAACCCAAATCAAAATTGAATTAAATCTTGACGGCAACGGTCATTCAGCCATCCATACAGGCATTGGTTTTTTTGACCACATGCTCGACCAGCTCGCCAAACACTCGGGCGCAGATTTAAAAATAACAGTCGAAGGCGACCTCCACATCGACGAGCACCACACCATCGAAGATACCGCACTGGCCCTTGGCGACGCCTACCGCAAGGCCATCGGCGACAAACGCGGCATCAGTCGATACGGCTTTCTGTTGCCAATGGACGAAGCGTTGGCGCAAGTGGCCATTGATTTTTCTGGACGCCCGTGGTTGGTGTGGGATGCCGAATTTAAACGTGAAAAAATTGGAGAAATGCCAACGGAGATGTTTTATCACTTCTTCAAGTCTTTTTCCGACACGGCTCTGTGCAATCTTAACATTCAGTGCAGCGGCTCCAACGAGCACCATAAAATCGAGGCCATCTTTAAAGGATGGGCCAAAGCCATCAAAATGGCGGTAAAACGTGACTTAAAAGCGCTGGATGTATTGCCCTCTACCAAAGGCGTTTTATAATTCATAAAAAAAACGCATTATGTTTGGGGCGAAAGGCCTTACATTCTTACTTTTGTAGGGAATACAAGAAAGGTTTCACTAATTTAAATTCAACATAATGGACTTAAGAACGATTGGTACAATTATATTTTACGTTGTGTTGCTTGGAATCGCGTTTTGGGTTGGAAGTCTTTTGGAAGGCCAAGAGCGCAACTACAAGAAATTCTTCAAAGACTAGGTACAATTCGTACAAAGCTGAAAATGCTCATTGTACGTTGAAAAGAGCGAGCGATTGGAAACATCCAATGGCTCGCATTTTTTTATAAGCAACTTTAAATCGCATCGGCGTTCCGATATACTAATCATGGACATTAAAGGAAGAGTCATTCAGCTATTGGCCTTACAAACGGGTGAAGGCAAAAACGGCACGTGGAAAAAGCAGGATTTTGTGATTGAAACCGACGGGCAATATCCCAAAAAGATATGTATTTCGGCGTGGGGAGACAAAATCAATGAAAGTGCCTTGCAGGTGGGCAACGAAGTAAACGTTTCGTTTGACGTGGAAAGCCGCGAATACAACGGCCGTTGGTACACTGACGTAAAAGCGTGGAAAATTGACGCACTCGGTGCGGGCGGTTATGAGTCAGCTCCAGTTGCTTCTGGCACTGGTAGCACTTCTACCCGACCTACTACAGAACTCCCTTCTACGTTCCAAAGCGGCGACGAAGACAATTTGCCGTTCTAATCAATGATAAAAGCCTTGGCAAGTTTGTCTTTGAAATTTGCCAAGGTTTAAAAAATCAGCGAAAAAATCTTCTCCGCTGATTCGTCATCACTCCTTCATTTTTAAATACACGCCGTTGGTCCAGCCAAAACCATCTTGGTTGGGGTACTCGCCGTCCTGGGCAGAAATATCATCCGTCAGCACATTGTATTTTTCCATCATTTTGCCCGTTTTGGCATAATAAGTCTCATTATTGTTCATCCAGTTGTTTTTGACTCTGGTGGCCAAAGCATCGAGTTGATAATTTTTAAGTCCCTGATAAGCAATCCATTGTAGCGGTGCCCAACCGTTGGGGGCATCCCACTGCTCATGTGTAAATTGGAGCGTGGTTAGCAAACCGTTTTTCTGCAAAAACTTTTTTTCCAATACCTGCGCCACCCGTCCCGCTTGCGCTGAGGTGGAAAGGGAGAAAAACAAGGGGAACGCGGCCGCCAAGGTGCCGTTATCTTTTTGTCGTTTCAGTTTCCAATCATAATCGAAGTAAAACCCCGCCGCTTCGTTCCAGAAAAAAGCTTGAATGGCCGTGTGTCGCTGCGCTGCTTTTTCCTCATATCTGTTGGCTAAAAGTACATTTCCCCCTAATTCATAGGCGCGTTGCAACCTTTTTTCAAGATACCAAAGCAAGCAATTCAAATCGACCGGAATCAGGTCAGTGGTATGGATGGTTTGCATGGTTTGGCTATCTTTAAACCATCGACTACTAAAATCCCAACCCGACTCGGCAGCGGCCCGAAGGTGTCGATACACTTCTTCGGGAGATTGATCCTGCACCTGCGCGGCCAATGCTACGTCTTCTTTGTAGGCTTCGGGCCGGGGCAACGCAATATCGTCCCAATACCGATTCAAAATGCTCCCGTCGGGCAGCCTCACCACGCGATTTTTTACCGTTTGATTAGGCGATAACTCTTCGCATCCGCGCATCCAAAAGGCGTATTCTTTTTCTAATTGGGGTAAATAACGTTGCCAAACTTGTTCTCCTTGGCTTTCGGCCACCAGATTGACCATCAAGGCAAAAAAAGGCGGTTGCGACCGACCCAAATAATAAGTACGGTTTCCGTTGGGAATAAACCCGAGCGTATCAATCAAGTGAGCAAAGTTGTTAACCATGCTTTCCACCAATGCTTCACGCCCCGAAACCTGCAAACCCAACATCGTGAAATACGAATCCCAGTAATAAATTTCCCGAAAACGCCCCCCTGGCACCACATAGCTAAAAGGAAGTGGAATAAGCGAGCCTTGTGATTCTGAGGTAGACGGCTGGCGGGTCAATACCTCCCACAAATCATCTAAATGCTGTTGAATCGGTTTATTAAGGTCGCTTTGATATTCGCTGGCTTGTTCGGCAGGAAGAATAAAATTTTGTTCAATAAAAGCTTTTAAATCAAAGTCAGCCACATTTTTTCGCTGATGATAACTATCCAAAATTTGAGCCAACGACACCTTGGTAATGGCATCAGAAAACGTCTTGGAGTCAGAAAATAAAGAACTGCGTTGCACCGTATCAAACAACGTCTGAAAATTTTCCGCAAGGATACGGTCTGCCATTTGAGTTTCGGGTAAAGTCATTCGTAATCAACGGTTTTAACAAAAACAATCCATGTTTGCTCAATGTCCTCCCACCGAGCTGATTTCAACCGTTGCATTTTTTCCCTGCAAACGGCTGAATAAAATCAATACTAGAATCAACAATCCGATGGGAATCAGTGAAAAGTAAAAGGCAGTTTGCCCGCCGTAATGTTCAAATACATAGCCCGTAATCAGCGAACCAGTGGTTCCTCCCAAAGCCGAAAAAATCACAATCAACCCCGACATCAGCCCGTGTTTTTTTACAGGCAATGAACTCAATATCAAAGAATTGATGGCTGGGTAAATAGGCGCTAAGAACAACCCTATCATGGGAAAAATGAAAGCCGCCAACGGCGCATTACCCCATCCAGTTACCCCACTCGTGGCGGCATTTTGGGCCAAAGGCAGTGCGACCAACACCAAAGCAGCCGAAATGACCAAACAGCCAGTCAATACAAACAACCAATTGAGTTTTTTCAATAACACTCCCGCCAAAAATCGTCCTAATGCCGTGGCAATGGCCAACAGGCTCGCCATCTGAATACTCAATGCATTGGGCAAATGAAGCACTTTGCTATTGAACGTAGGCAACCAACTCATGATGCTCTGTTCAATCAAAACATACGTAAACGCACAAATGACAAATACCAACACCAGAGGCAGAATCATTAAGCGAAACATCTCGGCAAAATCGTCGGTAAAAGGCTTGGCGGTATCTATTTTCAACGATGACTCATCCAGCGGAGTTGACAGCAACAAGATAAAAGCAACCAAGGCGATTCCTCCCAACAGATAGTATACTTTCAGCCAAGCGGTTGGCGTAGAATCATCAATAAATCCGCTGAATAAGAAATATCCAGCCAAAATCCCCACCATAAAAAACGACTCGATAAAATTCATGAGGCTGATGTGCTCTTTTTTGTCGGCTGTAACCAACCCGATGGTGCCGTATACCGAAACTTTAATGAGCGCAAAGCCTGCTCCCGCAACCGCAAAAACGACTTTGGTCATGCCAAAAGAATGAATGGATGGCATCAACAAACAGATAAGCGCATTGAAGCCCAATGCCACGAGCATGGCATTTTTATATCCCAATCGGTTGATATAAGAAGCTATTAAAAAAGACACCCCCGCAATGCTTAAATCCTTAAACGCCTCCAGAATAGAAGCTGAGGTTTCGGAGACGTTGTAGGTACTCTGGACTTGTAAAATCACGGTGCCGACACTATTGAGCAGAATGGCAAAAACAAAATAATTCAGAAATATCGAAAGCTTTACTTTCCAATACGATTGCATAGGGTTTAGGTTAAAACGATGGAAGTGGGAATTGGGAATCAAGGAACGAAACAGGTTGTCGGAGGCTTATAAAAAAAGAAGCGGGACAGAGCCCGCTCTTCAATCATCATAGGGAAGCGAGATAAAGCCAAGACAATTTTTTCATGACAAAGTTCTACTTTTATCTTAAAAAAAAATAGGCTTCTATTGCGCACTTTTTATCCTGTATTAAGATTTTTTACCCTATTTTTGGCACAAATAGCTTAACACAGGCGATGAAAACCGAATTTGAAGTCATTCGTCCCGATGAAGGGAGCTCGTTTCGCATCCTTCACAACGTTGTTTTACCGGAGCTTTTCCGGTGGCAATTTCATTATCACCCCGAATACGAAATTGTCTGTGTCTTCAACGGCTCAGGTCGTCGGCACGTAGGTATGCATTTGAGTCACTATGAAGACGGAGATTTGGTGTTTATCGGCCCCAACGTGCCGCATTCAGGCTTTGGTCAGGAAGCCGTCGGGCCACATGAAGAAATCGTGGTGCAGTTGAAAGAAAATTTATTGGGCGAACATTTTTTGGAAATGCCCGAAATGAAAGCCGTTAAACGGCTTTTTGAGCGTTCTCATTTTGGGATATGTTTTCACGGAGAAACCAAAATTTACGTCAAACAAAGGCTCAAAAAACTGCTGGGCTTACCCCCGTTCGAACGGTTGATGGAGTTGGTCAATATTCTTCAAATATTGGCCACAACTTCTGAGTCTACCCTATTAAACACCGAAGGAATCAAACTCGAAGTAAGTCCTAAAGATGAACTCCGCCTGAATAAAATCTTAAAATACGTTGAAGAAAACTACCAAAAACCCATTGATATTCAAGAAATTGCCTCAATTACCCATTTAACCGTCCCTTCTTTTTGTCATTATTTCAAAAAGATGATGAACATAACTTTTACCGACTTTGTCAACCGATACCGTGTCAATCAAGCGTGTAGGCTACTTTCGACTGACAAAAGCATTACGGACATCGGCTATGAAAGTGGTTTTGGAAACGTGGCCTATTTTAATCGTGTTTTTAAGACCCATAAACAGCAAAACCCTTCGGAATACCGAAAGGCTTTGCAGAAATAATGGTTTTGAAAAATTACGCCCCTACTTAGTAGTATAGTTGGGAGCCTCTTTCGCAATTTGAATATCGTGCGGGTGACTTTCGCGCATCCCTGCCGCGCTGATTCTGACAAATTGGGCTTGCTTGAGCGCATCAATGTCGGGGGCGCCGCAATATCCCATTCCTGCTTTCAGGCCTCCTACCAATTGGTAGACGATGTCTGATACTTTGCCCTTGAACGGTACCCGACCCACAATTCCTTCAGGAACCAACTTTTTGATGTCATCCTCAGCATCTTGAAAATAACGGTCTTTAGATCCATCTTCCATGGCTTCCACCGAGCCCATGCCCCGGTAGGATTTAAAGCGGCGTCCTTCGTATAAGATTTCTTCACCGGGTGCTTCATCCGTACCAGCCAGTAGCGAGCCAATCATCACGGTGCTTGCACCGCCAGCGATGGCCTTCACCACGTCGCCCGAATACCGAATACCGCCATCGGCAATGACTGGAACGCCCGTACCTTCAATCGCCTTCGCTGCCTCATAAACGGCCGAAAGCTGCGGCATTCCGATTCCCGCAATGATCCGGGTAGTACAAATACTGCCCGGCCCTACGCCTACTTTGACCGCATCGGCACCAGCATCTACCAATGCTTTGGCCGCCGCCCCGGTGGCGATGTTTCCCACAATTACGTCCAATTTAGGAAATTGTGCTTTTACACCTTTCAGCGCCTCAATCACCCCGAGCGAATGGCCGTGGGCGGTATCGATGCTTACTACGTCAACGCCCGCTTTAAGCAGCGCTTCCACCCGGCGAATCAGGTCGGCCGTGACGCCCACCGCCGCCCCTACGCGCAAACGCCCAAGGGCATCTTTGCAGGCATTAGGGTGGTCTTTGCGCTTGATAATGTCGCGGTAAGTGACCAATCCTACCAATTTATTGTCTTTGTCAACAATCGGTAATTTTTCAATTTTATATTCCTGAAGTGTGCTTTCTGCTTCTTCGAGGCTGATGCCTTCGCGGGCCGTGATGAGGTTTTCCTTCGTCATTATTTGGGCAACCCCTTTTGCCATATCTTTCTGAAAACGCAAATCACGGTTGGTGACAATTCCGATGAGTTTACTGTTTTTGTCAACCACGGGAATACCGCCGATTTTGAATTCGGCCATGATACGCATCGCATCCCTAAGGGTAGCATCTTCGTTGAGGGTGATTGGGTCAACAATCATTCCGCTTTCAGAACGCTTCACTTTACGAACCTGAGCGGCTTGATCTTCAACGCTCATGTTTTTGTGAATCATTCCGATTCCTCCCTCCTGCGCCATGGCAATGGCTAACTGGAATTCAGTGACGGTGTCCATCGCTGCTGAAATCAGCGGCACGTTGAGACGGATGTGACGAGTAAGTTGTGATTGCGTGTTGGTATCGCGCGGGAGTACTTCGGAGTAGGCAGGTACGAGGAGTACGTCGTCGTACGTTAGAGCTTCGTAAAGGAACTTAGTTGTGTCTGAGAGCATAGCAAATAAACGATTCGTTATTTGCCGCGTAAAATTATGAGAAATTTTCGGGAATGTAAAATCTGGATTGTTTTTAACAAAAAAATAAAATAGCAGATTAGGGATACAAAATAGCAATTAGGTATTTATTCAGGCCCACTTTGTGGTATATATCCTTCATAACAATCTCAAAATCATCAATTTTAACCTTGCTTTCTAGGTTCATCGTAATCATCGTTAAAACACGAAGTGGAGATAAACACCACTTGTTCTTCATCCAAACGCCCAACAATGCTTTCGACCAAATTTGCTACGCTGACCATCACGGCTTCATTTTTAAGTAAAGATAGTAAAATACCATTATTTTTGCGGCTTCAATGGTAAAGACAACAATGCAAAAGAATTTTATTGAAGAACTTCGTTGGCGAGGAATGCTCAACGACATGATGCCCGGGACGGAAGAGCAATTGCAAAAAGAAATTACGGCTGCCTATATTGGTTTTGACCCAACGGCTTCGTCGTTGCACATCGGAAATCTAGCCACCATTATGTTGCTCAAACATTTCCAGCTGTGCGGCCACAAGCCCTATGCCCTCGTGGGAGGTGCCACGGGTATGGTCGGTGACCCTTCGGGCAAAGCCGCCGAACGGTCGTTTTTGTCGGAAGAGACCTTGCGTCACAATGAGTCGTGTATCAAAAAACAACTGGAGAAATTCCTTGACTTTGATGGCGGTTCAAACTCGGCCGAAATCGTAAATAACTACGATTGGTTCAAAGGCATTAGCTTTTTGGATTTTTTACGCGAAGCGGGAAAATACATTACCATCAACTATATGTCGGCCAAAGATTCGGTCAAAAAACGCCTTGAAACAGGTATCTCTTTTACCGAATTTAGCTACCAATTATTACAGGGCTACGATTTTTATTGGTTATACAAAAATAAGCACGTTCGCCTGCAAATGGGCGGCTCAGACCAGTGGGGCAACATCACTACAGGAACAGAGCTTATTCGTCGCAAAGAATCCAACAACGACGAAGCCTCCGAGCACCGGGCCTTTGCGCTCACTACGCCGCTTGTAACCAAAGCCGATGGCACCAAATTTGGAAAAAGTGAAGGCGGCAACGTGTGGTTGGATGCATCC
Source organism: Runella rosea (assembly GCF_003325355.1). GTDB lineage: Bacteria > Bacteroidota > Bacteroidia > Cytophagales > Spirosomataceae > Runella > Runella rosea. The sequence continues at coordinate 6,271,999 of NZ_CP030850.1, read as the reverse complement.
ATGACGTCTCCTTTCCAGTTCTACCAATTTTGGATTAACTGCACGGATGCCGACTGTCCGCGTTTGTTGCGCGTATTTACGCTTTATTCAAAAGAAGAAATCGAAACCTTTGAACAGCAACACGCCGAAGCGCCGCACTTACGAATTATGCAGAAAGCCTTGGCCAAAGATGTTACGATACGCGTTCATTCGCAACACGACTACGAGATGGCCATTGCGGCGTCTGACGTGCTGTACGGAAAAGGCACCCTTGAAACCCTTCAACGCATGGATGCGGCAACCTTTACATCCGTTTTTGAGGGCGTTCCTCAAACCATTATCAAACGGACTGAATTAGAAAATTGCCCAACCGTTACCGATTTATTGTCCACTACGACCCACAATGAAATTTATCCTTCCAAAAGTGAAGCTCGTCGTGCTATTCAGGGAAATGCGGTGGGGATTAACAAAACCAAAGTGACCGATGCAAACGCTCAACCCGATTTTGTGCTCCTCCAAAACAAATATTTACTGGTTTCAAAAGGGAAGAAAAACCACCTCATTTTAGTAGAGTAAAACAGTTCAAAAAAAAATATTTTCTAAAAAACGCCTCTTCGAGGCGTTTTTTTTGTCACTTTTTTAAAAAGTAACGTCAAAAGTCAACAAAAAATAAGCGTATCCTTTTTTTGCAAAAAATATTTTCGACATTTATAAAAATTTGGCACGACTATTGAGAACGTCATTTTGTTGATAAATCATCTTCTAAACAAACGCATGGCAAATCTCTATAATCTTTAGTATCATGCAGAAATTAAGCCTAAACCAAACGCTACAGCAGAAGCTGTCGCCTCAGCAGATACAGTTCATTAAGTTATTGCAAATTCCCACGGCGGAGTTAGAAACGCGCATTGAAGAGGAACTAGAGATTAATCCAGCGTTGGAAGAGGGAATGGAAGAGGATATGCTCTCGAAAGATGAATACAATAACGATTCGGAAGATGATTACGCTGATGATTATAACCAGCGCGACGACATCAGTCTGGATGATTATCTTCATCATGATGAATACGCAGGTTATAAAATGTATAGCGACGGCAACCACCCCGAAGAAGACCGGGACATGCCGATTGCGACCATGAGTACACTTCATGACGCATTGATTCAACAATTCGGTTTTTTACGCCTCAATGAGCGCCAAACTGTTATTGGTCTGCAATTGTTGGGAAGCATTGAAAACGACGGTTACATCCGTCGCTCACTGCAAGCCATCGTCAATGATTTGGCTTTTTCACAGGGTTTTTATTCGACCATTGAAGAAGTTGAAACCGTTCTAAAGAAAATCCAGACGTTTGACCCTCCTGGTATCGGGGCACGAAATCTGCAGGAGTGTCTGCTGCTTCAACTAGACCGTAAAGACCCTTTAGACCCGAACGTGACGTTTGCCATCAAAATAATCGAAGACTTTTTTGAAGAGTTTTCGAAAAAACACTACGAAAAAATCCAGAAACGACTTGGCATCAATGATGAACAAATGAAAAATGTGATTTGTCTCATCACCAAGCTAAATCCAAAACCTGGCTCGGTGGAGGGCGAAGATGGGCTAGCGCATTATTTATTGCCTGATTTTTGGGTGAGTAACACAAACGGCAAATTGGAAGTGCATCTTAATTCCAAGAATGCCCCTGAACTGCGCATCAGCCGTTCGTTTGCCGATATGCTTGACACCTACGATAAAAGCGACAAAACAAACCGTCATATCCGCGAAACGGTGACCTTCGTCAAACAAAAATTGGATGCGGCCAAATGGTTTATTGATGCCATCAAGCAACGCCAGAATACGCTTCAGCGGACGATGAACGCCATCGTCAATTACCAATATGAGTTCTTTGTTGATGGTGACGAAACACGTTTGAAACCCATGATTCTGAAGGATATAGCCAATAGAATTGAAATGGATGTTTCGACCGTATCGCGCGTGGCCAATAGCAAAGCCGTACAAACAGAGTTTGGCGTTTATCCCCTGAAATATTTCTTTTCGGAAGGAATTTCAACGGACTACGGCGAAGATGCCAGCAGCCGAGAAGTAAAATCTATATTGAAGGAGTTTATCGAAAACGAGCCCAAAAGTAATCCGCTTTCGGATGATAAATTAGAAAAACTCCTTAACGACCGAGGGTACAACATTGCCCGCCGAACGGTGGCAAAATACCGTGAGCAACTCAACATTCCGGTAGCCCGTTTGAGAAAGCAACTTTAGGGTTTTAGTAGTAGTTATCTGTTAATAGTGTAATTTTACACCCTGATATGTTTGGCAGTTCCCAAACAATAACCAGTAACAGATAACCACCTACGCTACCCTTGAATACACGCCTTGCACAGGTCATTTCTATCCTGTTTCACCCATTGTTGATGCCTACTTTCTTGTTGGGCTTGTTATTTTTTGCCGCACCTGATGTTTTGGGTATCGACGTACTCGCTCCCGCTGTGCGCATCACGCTATTAGGGTTTGTCAGCATGACTACCTTTGTGATACCTTCATTGGGAATTTACTATCTATACCGGGCCAAATACATCAAAAGCCTGCACTTGGATGACTTGGCCGACCGTCGGCTCCCGTATTTTCTTTCGACGCTTTTTTATGCTTTTGCTACTTATTTTTTCAGTTTCAGCCTACCCCCATTATCAGAAATTGCCCCCGAAATCGGGATAGTGTTGGGAAGTATCACGGTCTCGATTGGGATGGTAGGACTAATTAGTCTTTATTGGAAAATTAGCGCCCATTCCGTCGGTATAGGGGGAATGTTGGGAGCAGTGTTGGGCATTATTGTAAAATTTGGCCATACCAATCTCATGTATTCGTTCATTGCGCTCATTTTGATGACGGGCTTTTTGATCAGCGCCCGCCTCAAACTCAACGCCCATACCCCGGCTCAAGTAGCAGCGGGGCTTTTTTTGGGCGTTTCTATAAGTTTAGTGACTGTTTGGTGGTTTGTATAACAAACCTCTCGTTACCAACGTTTTACTATTGCTTTATCCTGTAAATAACCTATCGATGAACTTCGACAATATTTTATTTGAACCGTTTGCTGGCGTAGCTCGCATCACCCTCAATCGCCCTCAAGTTTACAATGCCCTCAGCCCAGGTTTATTGCAAGATATTACAGCTGCAATAAATGCCGCCGCCGAAGACGATGCCGTTCGGGTAGTGGTCATTACGGGTGCGGGTGAAAAAGCCTTTTGTTCAGGAGCCGATTTGAAAGAAGGAATGGCAGGGGCTAAAAGTCTAGGCGACTCACTGCGTACCAACTACAATCCCATGATTATGGCCATCCGTTCCATTCCCAAACCCGTTATTTGCCGATTAAACGGGGTAGCAGCGGGGGCGGGATGCTCCTTAGCACTCGCTTGTGATGTGGTCATCGCCTCTGAAGAAGCCTATTTGAGCCAGATTTTTGTCAACATCGGCCTGATGCCCGATGCCGGTTCAACATTCTTTTTGCCCCGATTGGTCGGGATGCAACGCGCTTTTGAGTTGGCAAGTACCGGACGAAAAGTTTCGGCCGTCGAAGCCGTGCAAATGGGTCTCATTTACCGTGCGGTTCCTTCAAGTGAGTTGGACTTGGTCGTGAGCGAAGTCGTAAGTTATTACCGAAATGCACCCACCAAGGCGATTGGGGCCATGAAACAGGTACTTAATCAATCACTTAATTCCAATCTGGAGCAAATGCTTGAACTGGAAGCCGAGCGCCAGGATGAACTAAGCCGTACTTACGACGCTTCCGAAGGAATTATGGCATTTTTACAGAAAAGAAAGGCTGTTTATCGGGGAAAATAAACGCAGAAAGCAACCAGAAGTGAAAAACCAGAATGCAGAACTGACTCCTCAACCCTCCTCATGACATGCTTATACGAATTGTCCGTATGACTTTTCAACCCGAAAAAGTCGATGATTTTTTAGACATTTTTGACCGCTCAAAACACAAGATTCGCGCCATGCCCGGCTGCCGTCACCTTGAGTTGCTGAGTGATTATGATCATCCCAACGTTTTCATCACCAACAGTCATTGGGACGATGCAACCGCTTTGAACAACTACCGTAACTCGGAATTATTCAAAGATACATGGGCAAAGACCAAGGTGCTTTTTTCTGAAAAACCCCTGGCCTTTTCATCACGAAAAATAGGAACGGTTTGATGGCTTATTCGCCAAAAAGTGCTTTCAACTCGGTAGCTTCCGACGGTTTCATACGCCCCGCCAATACTAAGCGCAACTGCCGGCGACGCAAAGCGCTATGAAACAGTTCTTTTTCTTCTTCCGTTTCGGTAATTACGGGTGCAACTTCAATCGGGCGACCACTTTGGTCAACAGCCACAAAGGTGTAGAAAGCGGCGTTGGTATGAATGGCTTTTTCGCCCGCTGAAAGATTCTGCGCGCTTACTTTGATGTGTACTTCCATGGAAGACGTAAAAGCGCGCGTTACCTGCGCCTCAAACGTTACAATATTTCCTAGTTTAATGGGTTCAGCAAACGACACATTATCTACCGAAGCGGTAACGACCGTTCTGTGGGCGTGTTTTTGAGCGGTTATGGCCGCGCAAATATCCATCCAATGCAGCAAGCGCCCGCCCATTAGGTTGTTGAGGGTATTGGTATCATTGGGCAATACCATTTCGGTCATAATAGTGTGAGATTCGCTGGCTTTTCTGGGCAGTGGCATGAAAAATTCAATGGTTTTAGTGGTTGAGAACGCAAAACAACAAAAAAATAAATGATTTTTTTGGTCTGCTTTCGTAATTCTGACGAAGCAAATACAGTCTTACGAACCATTTCATTCGTACGGCTGTTACGTTGAAGTCCACATATTCTTGCCCTAAACAATACAAGGTGGATTAATAAGGCAGTTTATAATTCACCCCCAAACTTGCATCCAATATGAGCCAATTTATGGTTGAGTTTATTCTTCCTGAGGAAACAACGGAGGAATTTATCGCAAAAATCCCCCGTCAACGATTGAAAATCAACAAGTTGATGGAAAAGGGAAAAATAACTTCTTATTCACTCGCTTCCGACCGCTCCAAGTTGTGGTGCGTTATCAAAGCCGAAAATGACATAGAAGTGATGGAGATTATTGCCGAGTTTCCGCTGATTGGCTATATGCAGGCGACCATAAGCGAGTTGATGTTCAACAATACCGCTACTGCTGTAAAACTGCCTCTTTATTCGCTGAATTAAGCCATTTTATCGCAGGAGTTCTGATAATCCGAAAGGGTATTGCTACCTTTGCGGGCAAAAACAGCCGTGACCCCTTCCGAAATTTTTCATCATCGTCAAGCCCAATTTAAAGAACAGGCCGACGCTTTTCAGAAAACCTATAATCAACTCTCGACCATCCGCCTCATTGTGTTCATTGGGGCAATCGTGGCTGTTTGGCAATTACTCCCTTTTTCTTTGTGGGTTCCCGTCACGGCGGGGGGCGTTGGGCTCGTCATTTTCGCCTTTATTCTACGTAAGCATCAAGCCACTAGACACCAACTAAAGCTGCACCGTGCGTTGACCACACTCAACGCCGACGAAACAGAGCGCCTTTCTTTGCGTTTTTCTCGCCCCCAAACGGGGGAGGAGTTTTCCATCAAAAACCACATTTATAGCAACGACCTCGATATTTTTGGACCTCATTCTTTGTTTAAGTTGCTCAACCGAGCGCACACGCGGGTAGGAATGCAAACTTTAGCCAATTGGCTGCTCGGCCCGGCCGACCCAATCGAAATTGCGGTGCGACAGGTAGCCATACAAGAACTTACGCCTTTGCTGGATTGGCGCCAGGAGCTGGAAGCAAATGCCCGGTTGGAAAAACAAATTGCCGAACCAACTGATTTTTTGGAACATTGGCTTCATGCGGGTGAAAATGAGTCCATACTGAGATGGAAAAAACTCCGTTGGCTGCCGTTGCTCACCATCGGCTTCATTATCGGGGCATTTACAGGCTTTATACCTTGGTCGGTAGTACTCCTTTTGTTGGGTTTCCATAGCTTTATTTTGAGTAAATTAAATCCTTCGGTCAAAGCCTATGCGGAGCAATCACAGGGGATTGTAGACACCCTAAAAGCCCTTGGTGTATTACTCAAAAAGATTGAAAATCAACCTTTTCAGTCTGTAAAACTCAAACAACTTCAGTATCAGTTACAATCAGGAAGCACCACGGCATCTAAGCAGATTGATACCCTCGCATCCGTCACCGAAAGCCTCAACTTTCGACTTAATCCTTATTTCATGCTGGCCATCGGGCTGCCGACTTTGTGGGATTTGCAATGGATGACGAAGCTGGAAGCTTGGAAAAAAACGCACCGCCACGACCTTGCCAAGTGGCTCTCGGTGGCGGGTGAGATCGAGACCTTGTGCAGTTTAGCGGGTTTTTCCTACGCTAATCCGCAATATCCGTTTGCAGAAATTTCTTCCGAATCCTTTGAATTTAAAGCACAACAGGCGGGACATCCGTTAATACACCCCGACAAAAGGGTTTGTAATGATTTTGAGCTTAGCTATGTGGGGCAAACGGCCATCATTACGGGGTCCAATATGTCTGGGAAAAGCACTTTTTTACGAACACTAAGCCTCAACACGGTCCTTGCGCTGGCAGGCTCAACGGTTTGTGCAGCGGCTTTTACGTGTTCACCCGTTCGGGTATTTACAAGTATGCGAACGCAGGATTCACTCGAAGAAAATACCTCTTCTTTTTATGCCGAGCTCAAGCGGTTGGAAGCGTTGCTGCAACTTGCCAAATCATCCCACATTCCCGTTTTTTACTTTTTAGATGAAATCCTGAAAGGAACCAATTCGGTCGACCGTCACAAAGGAGCGGAAGCCTTGATTCGGCAACTGCATTTATTGCACTGCTCAGGGTTTGTTTCCACGCACGATTTAGAACTGGGAATGATGTCGTCGGTGCATGATTACATCCATAATTATAGCTTTTATTCGACGTTTGCCGACGGTCAGCTTCACTTCGATTATCGCCTGCAA